>NZ_JAQDGZ010000003.1:0-258596 GCF_027663865.1 Coprococcus sp. AF99-45 | reverse complement strand
GACTTATTTCACAGCCCCATTTTATGCTGCTTTTGTAGATTGCTCATGATATTTCATTGGTCCATTGTCAATACAGTGGGCAACTCTAGACATACTCTGCTTCATATGATGTTTTTTTAACCTAGTATAAAACTGTGCGCTTGTATATTGAAAGCCTCGATTAGAATGAACTAATGGGTGTGCATCTGCCTCCTGACGAACAGCCTCATCAAACGTGTCCATAACTAATGGATTATCATTATGATCGCTGATTTTAAAGGAAACAATCCTTCTATCATATAAATCTAAAATAGCACTCAGATAAACTTTATGAACTTCTATTCCGTTGTAGTATTTAAATTCAGAAACATCTGTAAGCCACTTTTCATTCGGTTTTTCGGCGTGAAATTCACGGTGTAAATAGTTTTTTGCTATGTGATCAGGATTTCTGTCTCCTCTGGTACAACTCTTAGGTTTCCATTTAATATTTGATTTTATATCGTATTTCCTACAAATACGAAGTACTCGTTTATCATTCACATGAATTCCTTTATGTCCATCTAATTCATCACGAATCCTTCGATATCCCATATCTGGATGCTGGTTATGAATCCTTTGGATTTCAGTGGATAGTCTTTCGTTTCGAAGTTCATTATTACTTTTCGGATATTTTACCCAGCGGTAATACGCAGAACGTGTAACATTAAGATATTTACAAAGTCTATCTATGGGATAATGCTTAGATATTTGAGTGCCATTGCACCATAATTCTTATCATTTGCAAGACAATCTGTTACTATTTTTAATCTCTCATCAAGTGTAGTGTTCTTTGCTTTTTTCATGTAAGCACCTCCAGTGAATGTTTTTAATATTCCACCAGAATTATACACCTTAATCCAATCGGAAAGCTGTCTGTGTGAACGAATTCCGTATTTTGTGCAAATATCCTGAAGAGATCCTTCTCCGTTAAGATAATCATTTATAGCAGATATTTTTAAATCTTTTGAATAAGATCTGTTTTTCGGTTGATTGAGTAATCCAGTTGGTCCATCATACTGATAAATAGAAATCCAATTTCGAATACTATGATGATCAACTCCCAATTCTTTTCCTGCTTTCCGTATGCCAATTTCTCCTGCAAGGTAGCGTTCGACTATTTTTACTTTTTCTACTGGTTCTATCTTACTCTTTCTGAACATGAAAATACCCCCATATAGGACTTTTATATTTCATTGTCCTATATGAGGGTAGCATATCATTTTCTGCCTATACCGCCCCAAACTGCAGATACCACACTGCCATCTTATCTCCCAGAAAAATTGCAGTTGCAAGTCCAAACGCAAGAAATGGTCCAAACGCAAACTGATCTGTTTTATTCAGCCTCTTTCGTACCAGCATCAGTGTCACATAAGCACCTCCTGTTATAATCCCAATACACATTGCACATATCATTGACGCGCCACCAATAAGCAATCCGCTTACCGACATCAGCTTGATATCTCCGCCTCCAAAAGCCCCTGGAATTGCAAGTGCCAGCACCAGCATCGGCACTGATATGATTCCCATACCGGTCAGTCTTGTAACAATTCCCATCTCCGGATAAAGCATAAAGTCCAAAACCGCAAGTATCAAGATCATAATATGAAATCGATCATAAATCATCTGTATATGCCAGTCAACCAAGGCAATCACAAACAGTATTCCCAAATATATAAAAAAAACTGCGCCTCTTAGTGAAATCACACCCATTTTCCCGCAACCATATACAATCGCACAACCGGTCATGGATACTCCACCTGTTAATTCCACTAAGAAATATCTTGCAATCCTCTTGCTCTTTGCACATATTGCGCTTTTCCCGTATGTTAATTTATCGATGACAATATGTAAGAAGCTGAAGATGCCAGCTCCGAAAAAGAACCTTATTATCCATAATATGATTTCTAAAACCACAAACATCCTCTCATAATTAAATGATTTGTTATAAATTATATCAGTTCTTTTGCAAAAAAGATACTGTTTTTAATGCTTTATTTAATTTTTCTGTCACAAAATTGATCATGACAATATTTTGAAACCTGCCGGAGACCTTTTAATAACAGGAAATGCAATTTCCTGTTATAGAAAAAACGGAAACAAAAAATGGATCAATCTCTTTTGTGAGAATTTGATCCATTTTTACCGCATCTAAATCAGTTGTCCCAGCACCAGAAGCCTTTTCAGATAAATTCTTCCGGAAAATGCAATATGCGGCAGTTCATAAAACATACAATGCTTCGGACAGATTGGCTGATACAATGGATCCGCTACAATGATTTCTGCATCTCTCAATGCTTCTTCCATCTCTTCTTCCCCACAGATCCATCTGTCCTGTCTGCAAAGCAGACCTTCTGTTTTTTCCAGCGGGCAGAGAACTTCCACCGGACAGCCATATTTCTGTTCGATCCCTGCTGCCAGAGATTCCATGGTCACCGGTTCTCCGATCAGAGTCACTTTCTTTTGTCTGCCTGCCGCTTCAGGCTTCTTTATTTCTTCTCCCGATGCCGGATTTCTGTTTCCCTTCTGCTCCATGATTTCTTCAATTTCACCCTGCATCCGATTCTTCAGATATGGCATCTGCTCTTTTTCTTCCAGTGCTTTCGCAATCCGCTCTGTATAAGAACCAATCGGCGTTCCAACCACATACGGGGTTCCGAACTTTTCTTCCAGCACTTTCGCCGCACGAAGCCCGACCGAAGATACCACCAGATTCACCTCTGCTTCTCCTGCCTGCAAAAATGCATCCAGTTCATCTCCCATTGCCCAGGTAGACAGCACCTTCCATCCACAGGCTTTCAGGTTCTCTTTCAGCACCTTTACATGAGATACCGGTCCAAAGTCCAGTGGTGTCACACCAAGCAGATTGACGGTGCGTGCCTGAATCCGTCCTGTCTTTTCCCCGGTAAATCTTTTCGCGATCTCCTCTAATGCAATTCCTGCCCCATACACATAATCATGCATTCCGTTCGTCGGTACTGCAAATGCAGGAATCCCGGTTTCTTCTTCCAGTACCTGTGCCAGTGCCGGAAAATCGGTTCCATTCATATACGGAATTGGGGATCCTGCAAGGGCAATAAATTTCGGATGCAGCTCCCTTGCTGCCTCTTTGATATCATCCAGAAATTTTTCATCATTTCCCATAATCGCATCAATTTCTGTCAGACCGGAAATATAGATCAGACTGTCCTGATCGTACCAGCGGATCTCATCGTGAGTGTTGTAGGTCGAATTGCATCCGGACGGGTCGTGCATGACTGTCATGCCGCCAAGCTCATAAAGTGCAGAACACACACCGGATACATCCGCTGTATAAATTGGTATGATTCGATAAGATTGTCTCATATACAGCTTTCACACCCCCATCCTTTTCGCACAACCAGATCTTCCGTGTCTTTTTCTTCGGTAAATGCTTCGACCATAAACTCTGCCGTCCTACGGATCCCGTCAAATCCGTAAAGACCGCCGCCCTGTACCATGTTGACAAAATACGGACTTCCTGTAAACCACGCCGCCTTCTGTCCGATCGCCAGTATTTTTTCATCCGATGTTCTCGGAAGCACACGCATTTTCACCTGGATCGTTGCAAACAACTGCAGATCCGGTGCATGCTCCTTCAGCCACTCAAATTCTACTTTTTCTTCCGGACTGATGGAATCCAGATAGATCCGTATTACCCGGAAGCCATGAGTAAGCAGAAGCTTTGCAAGTCCCAGTGGACGTGGATGGTACAGATAATCAATGGCAACCGCAGTGTCTCCGATCACCTCATGCGCCTTTTCCAGTGCCTTTTCACAGGCAGCAATTTCCTCTTCTACTGAAATCGTTTCCTCGAGCTTTCCATAGCCCATTGCCTGGCAGAAATTTTCCAGCTGTGCTGTGATCTCTTCATAATCAAAGCTGCCCGGCAGATACAGGTATGGCCGTTTCAGACGCTCTGAAAGCGCTTCCGCACCATACTTAGATGGTGGGTAAGAAGATATAAAAAGTTTCCCTTCGGAAAGTGCCAGATAGTCTTCCCAGCTTTTACATCCCGGCAGTTCCCGGAAGATTCCCTGATGTGCCCGGACGATTCGTTTCAGATCTGCATTTTTTTCCAGTACGAAATCACTGCCGAGAAAACTCACGGCTTTTTCATCTGCTTTTCGCTTTGGAAGTGGTTCATAAATCGCTTTTCTCAGCTTCTGATCCGGTGTCGGTCCATGCTTCTGCATGATCGGATCCATATAACAGCGGATAAATGTAATCTTTGGGAACCTCTCTTCCAGTTCCTGATACACCCGTTCCAGATCGCATCCCAAAAAATGATGCAGACAGACGGTAAATAAAAGAACTGCTTTCGGTTTTTCTTCCAACTTATTCAGCACATCCGTCACGCCTTCGATGGTGATGTCCTCCAGATTTCCATTTAACAGATTCTCTTCTTTTACGATCACAAAGGAAAACCGGTCAGCCGCATTCATTTCCGCCGCTGTCAGCACCACACCTCGCATGCAGTTATCTGCACAGACATAGATCTGTCTTGCCTCCGGCATCAGCATTCCGGTATGTACGATGTTCCAGTTGCCGTGAACCGGCGAGTTAAATTCAAGCCCCGGTGCAAATGGAACCGGAAATGTGGCATCCTTAATGGCTACTGCCGCGCCTTTTTCATCCACCGGATGTCCTACCCGTTTTAACATGGTCTCTCCTCTCCGCACACTGCAAGGATCTGATCTGCCAGCTTCCGGTATTCCTCTGCCATCTGAGAATCCGGTGCGTATTCCAGCAGAACCTTGCCGGCTTCTTCTGCTTCCATCACAAGTTCGCTCCGATCAAGCTGTCCAATGATCTGCGTGTGAAAATCCCCTGCAAGCTCCCGCACCTTTTCTTCCTCTCTCGGAACCTCTCTTTTATTTAAAATAATACCGCCAAGGGAAGCATATCCCCGGTTCCTGAAATTCTCTACTGCCATTGCAATATTGGCCCCGGCATGGATCGCCATATTTTCACCGGATGTGATGATGAATACCTGATCCGCATAGCCTTTTCGCATTGGCATGGAAAAGCCACCACAGACTACATCACCAAGTACATCATATAACACGATATCCGGCTGGTAGGTCTCATAAGCACCGGTTTCTTCCAGCTTCTCAAGGGCGGTGATAATCCCGCGTCCTGCACATCCAAGTCCCGGTGTCGGTCCACCTGCTTCTACACAGACCACACCTGCATAGCCAACCGTAACCATATCTTCCAGTTTTAGATTCTGTTTCTTCTGTTGGAACATTTCCAGTACGGTTGGAATCTCCTTTCCGTGTCGGAGCTGGATGGTCGAATCCGCCTTCGGATCACAGCCGATCTGCATGACCTTGTATCCTTTTTCGGCAAGTGCCACCGCAAGATTGGATACAGTTGTGGATTTTCCGATCCCGCCTTTTCCGTACACTGCTATCTTTTTCATTCCGCTTTTTCCTCCGCTTTCGTAATGACGTTCGAGTACGCCGTTTTTGTGGATACCCCATTCAGACGCCCGATCTTCCCTGACAAAGCACTGATCATATCTTGCGGTGCATCAATGGCGATGCTGATGATATTAATTCCCTTCTCCCGGTACGGAATTCCCATTCTTCCAATGATATACTCTCCTGCTTCATGCAGGTAATGGTTCAGTTCCTCAATCGCGGCAGGATTCTCCACAATAATTGAAATGACTGCTACTCTGGTGTCCATGAAAAGTCTCCTTTCTTTTTGAAATGTCACCGATTCCGCATTTCAGATTGTTTAGCAGATACGTGGCAGCAATTCTCCGCCCGGCTGTGGAAGAAGTGCCTGCGTTCCGATTTCTGTAGTCAAGACTACTTTCCCCGGCTGCTCTGCAGTTACTTCTCCGATAATTGCCGCATTCTGTGAATATGGACATTTGTGCAGTACTTCTACAATCTTTTCTGCCTCTGCTTTTGGTGCCATAATGACCATTCTTCCTTCGCATGCAAGGTAAAGTGGCTCCAGTCCAAGCATTCCGCAGACTCCCTTCACTTCCGGTGCAACCGGAACTTTTTCAGCATTCAGACGGATTCCAACATTACTTTGTCCCGCAATCTCATAAAGTACTGTTCCAACTCCACCTCTTGTCGCATCACGGATGACATGCAGATCATGTGTTGCATTTATCACTTCTTCCACAGTATGCCATAGTGGTGCACAGTCACTGGTCACATCCGCTTCGATTCCGAAGTCTTCTCTTGCAAGAAGGATCGTACAACCATGACGTCCCACATCTCCGGTCACAATGATCGCGTCTCCCGGCTGTGCCAGTTCTCCTCCGACTTTTACGCCGTTCTCGATCTGTCCCATTCCGGTTGTTGTGATAAATACACCGTCTACCTGTCCCTTTCCTGCTACCTTGGTATCTCCGGATACAATACGGACACCGGCTTCTTTTGCCGTTTTCTCCATTGCTGCTGCGATCTCTTCCAGTTTTTCCATCGGAAATCCTTCTTCAATTACAAATGCACAAGTCAGATAAAGTGGTTTTGCTCCCATACATGCAAGGTCATTAACTGTTCCGCAGATGGAAAGCTTTCCGATATTTCCTCCTGGGAAGAATGCCGGAGATACAATAAATCCATCCGTAGATACTGCCATCTTTCCGACTGGTGGTGTAAGAACTGCCGCATCATCCGCAGTCAGATCCGGATTGGCAAAATGTGCTGCAAATACTTTATCGATCAGCTCTGAAGTCTGCTTTCCGCCGGCTCCGTGTGCCATAGTTACTGTCTGGTTGTCCATTTTATTTTCCATTTTTAACTTCCTTCTCTCCTAATCGTTTCCGTATATATGATACCGGATTGTTCCGGTGTTCCATTCCTTTGTTTCCCTGATACCGGATTGTTCCGCACTTTTATCCCCTGGTATCATACATATAGTAAGCCGAGCATGCGCCTTCGCCGGATACCATGCAGGCTCCTACCGGGTGCTGCGGTGTACATACCTTGCCAAACACCTTGCAGTCGGACGGTTTGCATTTTCCCTGCAGTACATCTCCGCAGCGGCATGCCGGATTTGCTTTTCCTTCGATCTTTGGCATATTGTATTTCTTTCTGGCATCGTATGCTTCCCATTCTTCTCTCAGCTGCATACCGGATCCCGGAATGATTCCAAGACCTCTCCACTCGCTGTCGCATCCTTCCATCAGTTCATTCACCAGCCTCTGTGCCTCACGGCTTCCTTCTCTGGTGACAACTCTCGGATAGCAGTTTACGAAGAACGGCTTTCCTTCCTGGAAGCGTACCAGTGCGACCGCAAGTGCTGTGAGCAGTTCTTTTGCCGTAAATCCTGCTACCACACCGCTGACTCCTTCTTTTACCAGTTCCTCACAAAGTTCGGTCCCCGTGATTGCATTAACGTGTCCCGGATATAAAAATACATCCGCACTGCCTTTGAGTGCCTCGTAAGCTCCCGGCATCGTCTTATTGGCAACCAGAAGAGAATAATTGGAAATTTCATCTTCCTTTGCCTGTTTAACCGAAAGGCATCCTGCAGGTGTCGTTGTCTCAAACCCAACGGATAAAAATGTCACCTGTTCTTCCGGATGATCTTTCGCATATTTTTCCGCATCTGCCGGTGAATAAACGATATGGATCTTTGCTCCTTTTTCTCTTGCTCCGGCAAGGCTCATCTGACTTCCCGGTACGCGGACCAGATCACCAAATGTACAGATCGTCACCTGCTTCTCCAACGCCAGATAAATTGCTTCATCAATGAAGCTGACCGGTGTTACGCAGACCGGGCATCCCGGTCCTGAGATCAGTTCTACCTGCTTTGGCAAAAGTTTTCGGATCCCCAGACGGAAAATTTCATGGGTATGGGTTCCGCATACTTCCATGATCCGCACTGCCGGTCCGTCATAATTTTCTATGATCTCTCTGGCTGTTCGTTTCTTTTGTTCTTCCATTACAGCAGTTCCTCCATAAGCTGATCGGTCTCGCTTTCATCTTCATCGGTGATCTTTGCGATCGCAACTCCGGCGTGGACCATGACGTAATCACCTGGTTCCAGATTCTCCAGGAGCTTGGATGAAACCTCTCTTTTTGCACCGCCTGCGTCAACGACGGCGGTTCCGTTACTGATTTTTACAACTTTTGCTGATAATCCAACACACATGTGGGTAATTCCTCCTTTTTTTTGGAAGGGACGCAGGGAGAGAAAACAATTGGGACCGGCTGCGGTTTCGGAGTCCGGTGTTCTCTAGGAAGGCTTCGTGTTGCTAAGAGCATTTACAGAAATCCATAACTCGCTTCGCTCAAACAGATGGATTTCTGTAAATAACGCAACACTGCAGTTTCCAAGAGAACGCTCGGGCTCCTGCAAATGCAGCCGGTCCCAATTGTTTTCTCTCCCTGCTGGCGCTTCCTAAAATTTAACGTGTTGACAAAGGGGGAATTGACAAGGCAGTGCCTTGTTGTCAATTCCTGATTTGTTTGTTCCTGGTGGTCCTTTTCCTCTTTTATTGTAATTTGTAATAGTTTTTAGATTAACTCTGTTTAAAATATTTTTATGTCTGGTTTTATTTTATCTCATGCTTCTGTAAATATGCCATTGCGTAGGCTGCCTGACCAAGTGACAATCCTCCGTCATTTGGTGGAATGAGGTGATGGTGCAGGGTGATGAGACCTTGCTTAATCAGACCTTCTTCTACCAGCCGTAGTAGTAAGCGGTTCTGGAAAACTCCACCGCTTAGGGCAGCTTTCCGGATTCCGGTCTGATGACTTGCTGTGAGGGCTGCGGATATGATCTGTCTTGCAAGTTCCTGGTGGAACTCGTATGCAAGTTTTCCGGCATCTTCCCCGGCGAGACGTTTTTTTGCGAGGTTTTTGACTAATTCGCCGGTATTTAGAATCAGGCGGTCTTCTGCCGTTTCTGTAAATGGCTTAAGCATGAGGGGTTCGTATGGATGCTGCATTGTTTTTTCGTAAGCTTCTGCTGCGAACTCTAATGCCGTAGATGCTTCTCCCTCGAAAGTGGATTTTTTCCGGATTCCGAGGATAGCACTGACTCCATCAAAGAGACGGCCGGCACTGGTAGATCGAACAGCATTCAAGTGTCGTCCGGTCATTGTCACCAGTACTTTTGCCTCCGGTTCGGTGCAAAGCTCCAGTTTCTTCATCCATTCGACCGTTTTTTCTTTATCCTGCAATTCTTCATAGAGAAGAGAACCGGCAATTCGCCAGCCTTCTTTTGCAGAAAGATCTCCACCTACCTGCCAGAATGACTTAATGCTGCCAAGTCTTTCAAATCCATTGTAATCACAACGAAGAATTTCTCCACCCCAGATGGTCCCATCCGTTCCATATCCGGTTCCGTCAAAGGAAACGCCGATCACCGGATCTTCGCAGTCATTTTCTGCCATACAGGACAGAATATGTGCAAAATGGTGCTGTATCTTCAGAACCGGAAGTCCAAGTTCTTCCGCAACAACTGTCGCATTGTATTTCGGATGCAGATCGCATGCCACAACCTTTGGTTCTACCTCCAGAAGTGTTTCCATTCTGCCGATCGTTTCTTTTAAAGCTTCCACGGTGCGCAGATCTTCCAGATCTCCCACATAAGGGGACGGGTAAAATCTGCCGTCCACACCGATACAGAATGTATTTTTCAGTTCTCCTCCAGTGGCAAGTACCTGCCCTTTCCACGACATCTGAACCATGGTCGGAAGTGGCGCATAGCCTCTGGATCTGCGGATCATATATGGCTCATTTTTATAAGAATCCATCACTGAATCATCGGCACGGATCCGGATTTTCCGGTTGTGGGAAAGCATACAGTCGCACAGACGGGAAAGCTCCTGAATCGCTTCTTTGTCCTCCCTGCAGATCGGTGCACCGGATGTATTTCCACTGGTCATAACCAAAAAAGACGGCATCCGGATTCCATCATCATAGGTAAAGAGCAGAAGCTGTACCGGTGCATACGGCAACATTACTCCAACCTTTGGATTACCAGGTGCAATACTTTCGCAAAGTGTTTCTTCACCATCTTCTTTTTTGTCCAGAAGCAGGATTGGTTTTTGATGTCCGGTCAGAATTTTTTCCTGTTCTTCACTGATCAGGCATTCTCTTTTCACAGATTCCAGATCTTTTGCCATAACTGCAAATGGTTTCGCCGGACGTTTTTTCAGTTCTCTGAGGCGCTTCACCGCCTCTTCATTAGTCGCATCGCAGCACAGGTGGAAACCTCCAATCCCCTTAATCGCCACAATTCCGCCTTCTGCAATGGTCCGTCTGGTGTAAATGATTGCATCTCTTCCGCGTTCTTCTCTGCCGATCAGGTAGACCTCCGGACCACACTCGTTACAACAGACTGGCTGTGCATCGTATCTCCGGGTTGCCGGATCATGATATTCTTTTGCGCAATCCGGACACATCGGAAATTCTTTCATGCTGGTGCGCTCCCGGTCATACGGAAGGGCATCCAGGATCGTAAGTCTTGGTCCACAGCAGGTACAGTTGATAAATGGATGCAGATATCTACGGTTCTTCGGATCAAACATTTCTTCCTTGCATTCATCACAAATTGCAATATCCGGTGAGACAAAAATCTCACCTTTCGTCTTTTCACTTTCAATGATTGCAAACTCCGTAAAGTCTTCTGCTTCTTCTACCGGCTCAATATTCATTTTCAAAATTGCTGCCCGCTTCGGCGGCTTATTCTCAATATCCGAGATAAATCCATCCACTGCCTCTTCCGGTCCCTGCGCAAAGATTTCCACATACGGACCTTTATTGGACACGCTGCCCCGGATCTGATGCGTAGCCGCATGCCTGCTCACAGTCGGACGAAATCCTACGCCTTGCACGATCCCATAGACGCGGATCTGTTTTGTCACTTCATTTTTCATTTATTCACACAGTCTCCCTGACACTGCAAAATGTCTTGTATTTACGAAGATTCCCTGAAAATCCGGAACCATTTTTTCCATACATGCATCTGCGAAAATGATATCAAATCCACCATTTTTCACAAGATCGATATAATCATCTTCCTCACGCAACGACACATCCTGCGGACAGGCAAGCTCTTTTTTCCTCATAAACCAGGTTGCTGTCTGCACCTCTGCCGAATTCTCTCTTTTAAGAATTTCCTGCCGGATTGCTTCCGCCATCACCTGCTGGTGTACCACAAGGATCTTCTTTCCCTGATAGTCCAGATTCGGAACCAACTCACCTGCTGCCGGATAACCGATCTCATACGGCGTACCAAAGGTCTTTTCCAAATATTTGGCTGCTTCCAGTGCTGCCGCAGATACAACAATATTTTTGCCAACTTCCGATGCCCTTTCTACTGCCTCAAGCCCATCGCCCATTCCATAGCAAATGGCTTCTTTTCCTTCTTTTTTCAATTCCTCTCTTACTTTATCTGCTGCTTTCAGATCGCTTACATCCTGTGGCGTCATTCCAAGGATACCGACTTTTTCTTTGCATACCTCATATTTTTCCTTTGCAAATGCAGTAAATAATGCAAGATACGCTTTTTCTTCCCCTTTATCGTAAAGCTCCATTCCGTCTGTATCAATGGCAAGAATCGGAAGGTCGGTCTTTTTTTCACACATTCTTTTCAGTGCCTGGTAATCCGTTCCGATCACAGCCGGAACCGGAGTGCCGACAATCGCCGCAAAATTCGCATCAATCTTATCAGCTGCATCGACCAGCTTTGCGACCAGACGGTCATCTCTTCCAAGGATTGCATCCATATCACGAAGCCCTGCACTGAATACTGCACTTTTCCGTTCAAACCATCTCGGCTCATCAAAACCGCAGACATTTCCTGTGCATCCTCCCGCGTCGCAGATGACGATGATTCCGCCAAGTTCATATAACACAGACACTGCACCCGACTGATCCGGTGCAAATGGTGTCAGATATTTTCTAAGTCCTCTCATGCTACACCTCCAAAAGGGTTTCAAACAACCGTGTCACACCTGCATAACCATAAGGCTGTCTGTCCTGATTCCAGATCACATTCGGCTGATCCGGATGATAGTATCCCGCATCTTTTCCAATGGTCATATTCACGCCGCTCTTTTCCGGATCGTAGTACAGCATGGTCGGTTCCATATTGGAAAATACCTTCGTCTCCGGGCTGAGCTGGGATAACTGGTTCAGGTAAATAAAGTTCTCTGCTGTCAGTGTTCCATAGATTTCCGGCACCTTAAATCCATATTTGATCATCGCAAGTGCCATTTCAAATGGATCTCCGTTCATGCATTCCCCGATCGCAAAGCTTGCATCCGGCCGTTTCTCTTTGAATTTCGCCACGGTTTCTTCCGCTTTTTCACGATAAACTTCATCAGAAAATGTCACCCCAAGCACTTTCCCAAATGCCTGATACTGGTTGGCGATCTTGTCTGTCTGGTAGAGTCTCCTGAGTTCAATAAACGGAATCTGCAGACGGTTATGAAAATCCTCTGCCGCAAATCTGGCTTCCGGGTGAAGTACCAGATTAAAATTTGCCTCAGACATGGTCTGATATTCCTCATAGTCCTTGCATCTGGAGATTTCATGGATGGTCTTAACTCCTGCGCTGTGCAAAAGATCATACAGCTCACACTCATCGATCAGCGGCGAGAAAAATCCAAGCAGGTTCACCACATTTCCTTTTTTCTTCTTTGGCTCCAGAAGGGAGTATAAAGACTGACGTACATGCACCATCGGCGGCTTTCTTCCTTCTCTTGTCAGCGCGTACATGTAGCATGGTCGAACCGGAAGTCCGGCTCTTTCTTCCGCTTTTCTGCACACACGCTCCATGTCCGTCCCAAGAAGAGCATCTACACAGGTAATACAGATCATCACAACGGACGGTCTCTTTTCACAGCAATTGCAGATTTCTTCTACTGCCTTCGGAATCTTTTTCAAATGACGTCCCGTTACGATATCGGTCTCGTCCATCATCAGATAGAAAAAACGGTTATCATATTCCCTCATAGAACTGATAAGCGAAGTATTTCGTCCACAGCAGCCCGGTGCCACGATCAGCATGATCGAATCCGGCACAGCAAGTCCCGCTCTTTTTACTCCGAATCCTTCTGCTCCCGGTGAGTTAAATGCAAGCGTTGCCGGTGAGCTGTAAATCAGGTGTGTATTCGACCGGAGCTGTGCCGGAATCGCATCTCTTCCCAGTTTATTTAATTCTTTTACGGTACAATAATATGCTTCTTTTGCCATACCTTCTATTCCTCACTCTTCAGTAATAACTCTGCCAGATCAAAAAATCTCTTACTGATCGCGGAATCTTTGTCCCCTTCGATCACCGTCATTCCCTGATCCTCATAGCGGATGATCTCATCACTTCTCGGGATTTCCCCGACGATCGGGATCCCGCTTTTTTCGGAAAATGCCTGTACTTTTTCCGTCTCATTTTCCACATTCCTGTGGTTCAGTACAATACCGAAAACTCTGGCATAGCTTCTGTCCTCAAAATTCCTCACCGCACTTGAAATATTATTTGCTGCATAAAGTGCCATCTTTTCTCCGGAAGTTACGATCAGAACCTTTTCGGCGTACCCTTCCCGGATCGGTGCTGCAAAGCCACCGCATACCACGTCACCAAGAACGTCATAAAGTACAACATCCGGCTTATATGTTTCAAATAACTGCAAATCTTCTAACAGCTGGAATGTGGCAATAATCCCGCGCCCCGCGCATCCAAGTCCCGGTGTCGGTCCACCTGTTTCAATGCAGAGCACACCACCATAGCCTTCTTTTGCAATATCTGAAAGCTCCTCCGGTTCTTCATCCTCTTCTCTCATATAATTCATCACCGGTCTGAGCGGCTCGCCGCCAAGCAGATTGATCGTAGAATCTGCCTTCGGATCACATCCAATCTGGATTACTTTCTTTCCCATCGCCGCAAATGCTGCCGCCAGGTTGGACGTAATCGTAGACTTTCCAATACCGCCCTTTCCATAAATTGCAACCTTTAACATAATCCTTTTTCCTTTCTATAACCAAGCAGGCAATTTATCGTATACACAAAAAACCCGCCTCCCAAAACGGTAGACGAGTCCCACTATACATCTTCGTATATCACCAACTGTTTCCCGCTCGGATCTACCTTGCCGTCAAAGTCTCTTGTATAAAATTATCTCCATTCAGCATTCAGATAGGAATCTTCCACTCCGTCTGCATCATTATTTTTAATTATATCTCCACGCCTATAGGTCAGTCAATTCTAACTATGTTTTATCATGGTATTTTTCTATATTTTTTCAGAACTTTTCTATGAATAACTGGTCAAATTCCCCATAAAATCTTGTAACAAACTTTATTGCAGCGTATACTACACCTATAAAACAAAATTTTGAGGAGCCCATATGATAAAAAAATTTTCACTACACTGTATAGAAAAAGTTTTATTCTTCATTGGCATTTTTCTGCTTACCAGTGAAATCATAAAACAATTACTCCTGACCTTCGTCATGAATAATGGGCACTACAACCTGTGGTACTTCCCATTCCAGCTCTGCAGCCTCCCGATGTATCTGCTGGTTCTCTACCCATTTTTTCACACAGAACCTGCCAGAAATACCATCCTCGGCTTCCTTTCCACCTATAATCTTCTCGGTGGAATTGCCGTTTTTTTCGATACCAGTGGAATGCATTATCCGCTTCTGATCCTGACAGTTCACTCCTATCTCTGGCATATTTTACTAATTGTCACAGGAAGCCTGTCCGGTATATTTCTGGTACAGAAATTATCGTCAGAAAATTGTATCTCATACACCAAACGCAATAAAAGACAGCCGACTCGCACATCTTCACGCCGTCTGCTGCCTTCTTTTCCCCGTATCACTTTGCTTTATATTCTGTTTGCTCTCATCGCAGAATATCTGAACCATATTCTGGATCCCTTTGGTGAAATTAATCTTTTCTACATTAATCCAGATTACCGGATGGAACAGATTTTCTTTGTGAAAATTGGTAAACTCTATGGAAATAATTCTGCAATTCTGGTCTATATCCTTGCGACTATATCAGGGGCTGGGATTTTGTATGGAGCCTGGAATCTCATGATCCGTTTTTATTCTTCTCATTGACATTGCTTTTGGGAAATTTCTGCTCCCTTGCTCACATACTCTGCTCCCACCTTCAAACTAAAACGCCCGGATCTTATCCTCCTCATCATCCGTCGTATCTTCAATCTTCCGTATCACAAGCTCATACGAATAATCATCGCTAACCTTCACCTTCACAGTCTCTCCTGCTTTATGCCCGAAGATTGCCTTTCCGATCGGAGATTCGGTACTGATATAATTATGAATTGAATTCCCACGAATCGAAGTAACCAGCTTATAGGTTTCTTCCTCGTCATCCTCCGGAAAATATACGGTCACACGGTTATTGATTCCGGCAACACCTTCTTCGGAAGTATCGGATACAATCTCCGCATTTTTCAGCATTCTTTCCAGATACCGGATCCGGCTTTCATTCTGGTTCTTATATTTTTTTGCTGCATGGTATTCAAAGTTCTCACTTAAATCTCCCTGCGCACGCGCTTCCTTGACCGCTTCAATGGCTTCCTTACGGATCACATGCTTGCGATGCTGGATTTCCTCTTCAATTTTCTTTACATCACTTTCTGTAAGCTGCTCACGCATCTTTCCACCCTTCTTTCTGTAAAATAATTTCCATCAAAATATGCATCCACTGATGCACCTAACACAAAGCACCTCAATTGCAGCCAATCGAAGTGCTTCGTAAAATTTTCCAATATCCCTAAAAGAAGATTCTCCGGATATCATTATACATCACAAATACCATCAGGCAAAGAAGAAGTGCCATTCCTGCCAGATGTACATACCCTTCTTTTTCCGGAGGCACCCGCTTTCCGCGGATCACTTCCACGATCAGAAATACCAGACGGCCTCCATCCAGTGCCGGAAGCGGAAGTAAATTCATCACTCCAAGGTTCGCTGAAAGCAGGATCGTCATCTGCAGAAGATTCAGGAAAATCAACAGTGCTCCACCAGATTTGCTTTCCTTATACGTGGTATCCACCGCGCTCACAACGCCCACCGGTCCAGATAACTGATCCACTCCGATCCGTCCTGTCACAAGCTGTTTCAAACTATCAATCGTCAGATTGATCCAGTATTTAACATTATATGCACTGTATGCGGCAGTCTCAAATACATTGGTTTTAACATAATTGCTGCTCGTAATTCCAATCAGATAATATCCACTGTCATTCTTCTCCGGGGTAACGGAAACCGTATTTTTTTCGCCATTTCTTTTGTATACAATCTTCATCGTCTGTCCCTGATGAAACTGATTGTAAGTAGAAATATCCTTGAAAATATGGATGTTCTTATCATTGATCTTTACAATCTCATCCCCTGCCTGAAGCCCTGCCTCAGCTGCAGGCGTTCCTGCATTTACCGTTCCTATGACCGGTTTGTCTACACCGACAAAGCAGATAATAATGAATGCACCAATAAAGGCAAGAATAAAGTTAAATACCGGACCTGCGGCAATGACCGAGATCCTGCGCCACGGCGATTTGCTGTTGAAGCTTCCCTCTGACAGATCCTCTTTCTCATCTTCCCCCATCACACACGCACCGCCGATCGGCAGTATTTTCAGACAGTAGTCTGTATTTCCGATCTTTTTGTGTGCCAGTGTCGGCCCCATTCCGATCCAGAATTCATACACATTGATTCCATTAATCCTCGCCAGAAGAAAATGTCCCAGTTCATGGAAAAATACGATGAATCCAAAAAGTAAAATCGCCAGTACGATTCCCATTTGCTACCTCCTGCTTCTGATTCTGTCATACGTTTCCTGCTCTGTGTCCAGAATCTGTTCCACAGTCGGATTCGCAATTGTCTTATGTGCTTTCATGCAGTCTTCGATAATCTCTGTAATTTCCAGATATTTAATCTCCCGGTTCAGGAACTGGCTGACTGCAAGTTCATTTGCTGCGTTAAATACCGTTGGAAGTGTTCCACCGCATCGCCCTGCCTCGTAAGCAAGTGCAAGCCCGTAGAAGGTATCCATATCCGGCTTTTCAAAATCAAGGTGTCCGATACTCCAGAAATCCACACGTTCTCCCGGAAGAAATCTTCTTTCCGGATAATAAAGTGCATACTGGATCGGCAGCTTCATATCCGGAGTACCAAGCTGTGCGATCACGGCTCCGTCCACATACTCTACCATAGAATGGATCACACTCTGCGGCTGTACAACCACCTGCACATCATCAATATCCACATTAAAAAGCCATCTGGCTTCCATCACTTCCAGTCCTTTATTGACCATGGTCGAAGAATCGATCGTAATCTTACGTCCCATCGCCCAGTTCGGATGCTTTAAAGCATCTTCCACACGGATATTCAGAAGATCCTCCTGCTTCTTTCCACGGAACGGGCCACCGGATGCCGTAAGCAAGATCTTCTTCAATTCATTCTTTCCATGGCTTCCCTGCAGAGACTGGAAAATGGCACTGTGTTCACTGTCCACCGGAAGGATCTTCACACCACATTCCTTTGCAAGCGGCATAATGATATGCCCTGCCGTAACCAGTGTCTCTTTATTTGCAAGGGCAATATCCTTTCCGGCTTTGATCGCTGCAATTGTCGGACGGATACCGATCATACCCACGATCGCCGTCACAAGGATCTCACTTTCCTCCATCGTGGCAATCTCCAGAAGTCCATCCATTCCGGAAACAACCTTTACATCCAGATCCCGGATCCGGCTTTTCAGTTCCTTTGCCTTCTCTTCTGTCCACATTGCCACAAGTTTTGGCTGGAATTCCCGGATCTGTTTTTCCAGAAGATCCACATTTGTCCCTGCCGCAAGCCCTGTCACTTCGATATCTTTGTTCTCACGGATCACCTCAAGTGTCTGGGTTCCGATCGAACCTGTTGAACCTAATATTGCTATTTTTTTCATTTGAAACCTCCTGTCAGATTACATCAGTGCAACTGCCAGATAATAAATCACCGGAGCTGTGAAGATCACGCTGTCGAAACGGTCCAGGATTCCACCGTGTCCCGGAATCAGTTTTCCGTAATCCTTGATCTCATGATTTCTCTTGATCGCAGATGCTGCAAGATCCCCGATCATGGAAATGATTCCACCAACAAAACAGATCAGCGCATATTCGCCGACTCCTGCCGAAGCACCACCCCATTTATTGATTGCAAGAGCGTAAAGCGCGCCGAGAAGTGCTGCGCCTGCAAGTCCACCGATTCCGCCCTCTATGGATTTCTTCGGGCTGAGCTTCGGTGCCATCTTATGCTTTCCGATCAGTACACCCACACAGTACGCACAGGTATCACATCCCCAGGAACATAAAAATACAAGTCCCACGAGGAAAAGTCCGTCTTTCAACAGACGTGTCTGATAAATATAGGATAACATAATCGCCACATAAAATACGCCAAAGTACGCAGTCATTACCTGTTCAGACACATATTTCGGAAAGGCAAATACATAAACTGCCATTACAAAGATCAGCAAAATGATTGCAAACATCATCAGATCTTCTTTTTTCTGTGCACGGATCAGAAAATAATATACAACTACACCTATATAGCCTACGATTCCGAGTGGTGCTTTCTCAATCTTTACAACCTTGTAAAGCTCGGAAACTCCGATCAGACTGATGATCAGAAGTGTTGCAAACAATACATCCCCACCAAGGAAGATCGTTGCAAATGCAATGATAACCAGTACAATTCCGCTGAGTAATCTTGTCTTAAACATTTTCTTCGTCCTCCTTGATTCCGCCGTATCTTCTGTCTCTGCTATTATATTGCTCAATTGCTTTTTCTAATTCTTCTTTTGAAAAATCCGGCCACGGAACATCTGTAAAATAAAATTCTGTATAAGCAAGCTGCCATAACAAATAATTGGAAAGTCTGAGTTCTCCGCTGGTACGGATCAGAAGATCCGGATCCGGAATCCCATGTGTATCCAGATATCCTTCAAACAGTTCTTCTGTAATCTCTTCCGGTGCAAATCTGCCATCTGCACAGTCTTTTGTCATTTTTCGCATGGCACGGATCATCTCATCTCTGCTTCCATAATTGATCGCAATCTGGAAATTCAGTCCGTCATTATTTTTTGATGCCTCTTCCAGTTCCTTAATTCTGGTACGGATATCTTCATCCAGACCTGTCTTATCTCCAATCACACGGACACGCATCCGGTTCTTTTCCGCCGTCTTCAGACAGGTTTTCATATAGTTGCGAAGAAGCTTCATCAGTGCATCCACTTCACTCTTCGGTCGACTCCAGTTCTCTGTGGAAAACGCATAGACCGTCAGATATTTGACACCCATCTTATAAGCAGCCTCACAGATCTTTTCCACATTCTTGCTGCCTTGCACATGCCCGTAGTTTCTCGGCATTCCCTTTGCTTTCGCCCATCGTCCGTTACCGTCAAGGATAATGGCTATATGCTGCGGTACATTCATCTTTTAACCCTCTCTTGATTGATACTAAATTTGCTGATATAAAAAAGGAAAAGAGGCGCCAAACATCTCGCCGCCCCTTATCTTTCCTTCTTATACTGTCATAACTTCTTTTGACTTTGCATCGACTGCTGCATCAACTTCCTTGATGTATTTGTCAGTCAGCTTCTGGATCTGATCTTCAAGATCCTGAATTTCATCCTCTGAAACGTCTGTGCCTTTCAGCTTCTTGAATGCATCATTTCCATCACGGCGGATGTTACGGACTGCAACCTTGGATGCTTCTCCTTTTTTCTTAACATCTTTCACCAGTTCTTTTCTTCGTTCCTCTGTCAGTTCCGGGAATACCAGACGGATAACAGTACCATCGTTTGTTGGATTGATTCCGATATCAGACATCAGGATTGCTTTCTCAATATCTTTGATGATCTTCTTTTCCCATGGCTGAATCTGGATCATACGTGCTTCCGGAACAGAAATGTTCGCTACCTGCTGGATCGGTGTCGGTGTTCCATAATATTCTACCGTTAATTTGTTCAGAATATTCGGGTTTGCACGTCCTGCACGGATAGAAGCAAGCTCTGTATCCAGTGCATGGATGGTTTTCTTCATCTTTTCATCGTATATTTTTAATTTTTCGTTCATATGTTATCCTCCCTTAATGGGTGCTGCTTATACAGTCACCTTTGTTCCGTTAAAATTACCGCTCATTGTCTCTACGATACTGTTCTCTTCGTTCAGTCCGAATACCAGCATCGGCATCTTATTCTCAAGGCACATGATCGATGCGGTCAGATCTACTGCCATAAGCTTCTTATCGATGATTTCCTGAATAGAAATCTCATCATACTTCTTCGCTTCCGGATTCACCTTCGGATCGCTGTCATAGATTCCGTCAATTGCTTTTGCAAGAAGCATTGCATCTGCTTCAATCTCAATTGCACGGAGAACAGCTCCTGTATCTGTTGAAAAATACGGATGTCCTGTGCCACCTGCGAAAAAGATTACTTTTCCTTCGTTCAGTGCTTCCACTGCTGCATCTTTTGAAAACAGGGAAGTGAATGCTCCACAGACAAATGGAGTGAAAACCTCTGTCTTCATGCCTACATGTCTGAAAATATCGGATACATAGATGCAGTTCATCACCGTTGCAAGCATTCCAATCTGGTCAGCTTTGGTACGGTCGATCGTCTCACTGGTTCTTCCTCTCCAGAAATTACCGCCTCCGGTTACGATTGCAACCTGGATTCCCTGATCTACGATCTGCTTTACCTGCTTTGCAACGCCAATGCATGTTGCCTCATCAAAACCTGTCTTTTTGTCTCCTGCAAGTGCTTCTCCGCTTAATTTTAAAAGAACTCTTTTCATCTGTCTTTGCTCCTGTCTCTTGGTTTTTAAGATACTTTCGCATACCTGGGTTTAGTATAGCATACCTGAGTTTAAAATGGAAGTTCTAAGTTTATTACATTGAGGGTGGGTAGCGCAAAAATTTTATGGATTGAGGGATTGACGCAGAATGTACAAATGATTTTATTTCAATTCCAAGTGTTGTGCAATGGAGAGAAGACTCAAAAATCATTGGAGCCATTGCTGAAAATGAGTTTCGCTTTCAGAGGCTTCTCGGAATGGTTTGCACAACGGAAGTGAAATAAAATCATTTGTACATTCTGCTGGTTTTCCCTGATTTGAATGTTTTGGCGTGTGCTCAATGTAATGAACGGAAAGCGGTAGCTTTGGCTCACTGATCGGTTTTGCTTTGACACTACAATTTCTACAATTGATTAGAGCTAAGCTTCTTTATTTTCCGGCTTTCCTGGCAACTGGGCGAGGATGATGGCGCTGAACATCAGAATGCATCCTGCTATTTCTCGGATACTTAGTTTCTGACCTAATATCACCCAGCCTCCGAGGACAGAGAATACGGACTCCAGACTGAGGATCAGGGATGCCACGGTTGGATCGGCATCTTTTTGTGCCACGATCTGGAGGGTATAGGCTACACCACTTGAGAGAACTCCGGCATAAAGTACCGGTACTGCTGCTGCGAAAATATCTGACAGCCGTGGTGTTTCAAATAAAAACATTGGAATTGCCGACAAAACTCCGGTTATAAAGAACTGGGTGCAGGCGATCCGCACACTGTCTGCTTTTGGTGAAAAATAATCGATCACCAGAATGTGGATGGTAAATACAACTGCACATAGCAATACCAGAATGTCTCCTTTTGCAAGTACCAGCTTATCGGTAATACACAGCAAATACAAGCCTGCGACAGAAATTGCCACGCTTATCCAGATTCTCACTCCGGCTTTCTTTTTCAGAAAAATTCCAAAGATCGGCACAAGCACGATATAAAGTGCTGTAATAAATCCGGCTTTTCCTACCGTTGTGTACTGTATTCCGATCTGCTGCAGGTTACTTGCCACACAAAGTGCCAGTCCACAACAGATTCCACCCAGGATGACATTCTTTTTTTCTTCTTTCCTATCTGCTTTTTTCTGTCTTTCTACTCCGTCATTTTTCGCACGCCATTTGTCCAGAAAACAGATACATGGAATCAGAAAAATCCCACCGATCAAAGAGCGTACACAGGTAAATGTAAAGGGCCCGATATAATCCATCCCCACGCTCTGTGCTACAAAAGCTGTTCCCCAGATAAATGCGGTCAAAAAGAGCATCAGTGTATTCTTTCCTGTCATTCTCTTCATCGAACCGTCTCCTATTTGCCAAGTTCGTGAAGATATAATTTTGCTTCTGTTTCAATGAAGATCGTTCCGGCTCCGTTTACACTGAAGAATTCGATCAGAAGAACGTGACGGATTCTTCCGTCCAGAATATGTACACGGTTGACACCATTTTTTGATGCCTGAAGACCATAGCCGATGATCTCGTCAAATTCTTTCGGGAAATTACGTTCTTTGCGCAGTTTTTCTACTTCCGGGACGGTAATCTTATAATAAATATCTTTTCTCTCTTCGTCTTTGTAGATTCCAGGATATTTTGACAGATAAACCAGCTTGTCCGCCTGCATCTTCTCTGCAATCTCAAGTGCAGTCTCTCTTGGATCAATATATTCGCTTTCGTTGTCGATATCATTTGGCACGATGACCGGAATATAATCATTGTCCAGCATCAGACCAATCGTCTCTGTATCCACGCCGCAGATACCGATTGCCTTGACTCCACAGAGTTCAAGGAGCTTGGCAATCCGCTTATTTTCACGGAATTTGTCCAGTCCCATACGGGTAGCATGTACCACGATCGGACGCATACCAACGCTCTTTAAAAGAACGATATCCTGCATCAGTCTCTGCTCTTCCACTCCGCTGAGCCACTCGGCACATCCGTACTCGATAACTACTGTCTTCTGATTAAAGTCTCTGATATATGGTAATGCATCTATCAGGATTGAAGCTTTATGCTCCACAAGTTCTAATTCTTTATCCATGATTACACCTCATTTTTTGTTTTATCTAAAACAGTATAGCATAGAATGATCTCTATTTGAAGAACCCATTTTTCACAAAAAACAGGAAGTGGCAAATGTTCTGTAAAATCACCCTTTTTCGCTGCTACCACCATTTTTTTCACATCCATTATACCCGGAAGAACCGGTTCCTTGCATCAGCAAAGCACCGGTTCCTCTGTCTCATTTATTTGATTCATGATATAGTCTTCCATTCCGCTCTCCGGAATTCCAAGTGCTATGGAAAGCTCCGAATACAGGTTGCCTTCTGCCATCCTCAGATAACGCTCGTCAGTCGCCGTGATCTTCTTTCCCTGCTTCAGGCGGGACATCTTCCGCTGATAAAGGGTCTTGATGATCCGCACCCATTCTGCACATTTGCAGCTTTTCATGCATTCCTTGTACTTTTCCTCTCTCTGCTTCTCGCTTCCGATCCAGAGTCCTTCGATCTGTGGAATCTCACGGATCAATTCTTCTGCTTCTTCTTTGGAAATGACTCTTCGCATGACAATTTTTTCATTGTCTACCGGTGTAAATACTTTTCCACGCTTTTCACGTACCGGTCTCAGAATATAATACAGTTTGTCCTTCGGCACTCCATCCATTTTCAGCGTCGTAATTTCAGTCACTTCACAAATTCCTGTCCGGCCATAAACAATCAAATCTCCTACTTCGTACATTTTCTTCCTTCTTTCTTAAACTTGCCGAATCTCTACTTCTTTATTTTATCAGAAAATTAGTTTAAATTCTAATGTTTTTCAGATTTTTGTGAATCTTAGTCAAAGCTAACGCCTGGATTTTTATGCATATTTACCAAAAAAATAAGCTGATGCAAATTTCACGACATCAACTTATTTATCATTTTATTTTTCCATAACCTCTATCGCGCATTCATGCTTCTTCGTTTTCCTATTATAATTAATACCAACCAATAAAAGCTTTCCTTGATATTCTTTTAAGGCACTTCCATAATTCTTTTCTTTGATTTGCTCCAAAGCACCAACTGTACTCTTGTCCCATTTCAATTCAATTACTACTGCCGGCTTATCCAAATGCTCTTTTCTCGGAATCATACAAATGTCCGCATATCCTTTTCCCGCTGGCATCTCTCGTACTATCGTATAATATTCACGTGCAAAGTAAAATGCGAGATTAATCGTACAACTAAGTGAATTTTCATCATTATATTGAAGAATAGAAATTTCTTCGTGCGCCTTTTCAATTCCAGCTGCAACGGCATCTTCATCCATTGCCCACAATTCTTCCAACAATTTACGGGAAGCTTCCAGTGACTCCATCACGCCATACCAGTTCATCGTACTGATTGCGTTGACATATTCCTGTGCTACCTCTTTATTCGGAATTCTCACAGTTCTATCTATAACGCTATAAGTCAAATAACCCAGATGCACCAGTAATGTCAATACATCATCTTTTGTTGCAAATGTAGTCATATCATTGCTGAATGTTCCAATATTGATTGAAACAGACTCACTCGCAAGCATTCGAACCACAGAATCTTTTAATCCATCCATATCCATCTGGATATAAATTTTTAATGCTTCATATGTTTCCGTCTGATTCCAATAAGTTCCAAATTTGTGACGCAACATAGCTTCTACAACAGACTTCGGGCTGTACATAGAATAGCACTCATCTTTTTCTTTCCGATGAACAACCAACTGATACCCGTCATACCAGATCTTAGCTTCCTCAAAACTCATTTCATACTTTTCACAAAGTTCAAGCACTTCCTGTTCTGTAAACCCAAAATATTCTGCAAAATCACCTGGATCAGTCATAGAATATTCAGTAAACATATTCAAGGCAGAATGTGAACCATATTTTTTAATTGGAAGAATACCAGTCATATAAGCCATCGCAACATAATCTTTATCTTTCAGCCATACGCGTAAAAAATCCAAATACTTTTTTTGTGCTTCTTTATCTTGCTTGTATTCCCGAAACAGGCAATCCCACTCATCAATCAGAATTACAAAAGGACATCTGGTATAGGAAAACACATCTTTCATCACCTGAATCAGATTCTTTTCATCTCGAAAACGTACCTCTGGATATGTTTCCGCAAAATCTGAAATCAGATAATTTTTAAGCATTCCGAGCATGTCTTCCATCGTTCCTGCCATACTCAAAAATTCCTGCATATTAATTTTGATCACATCATATTGATTCAAATTTTCTTTGTATGAGACGTCTTTACTAATTACAAGATTCTGAAATAATTCTTCTGTATTTTCACTTCGGGCATAATATGCTGCGAGCATATTTGCCGCCATGGATTTACCAAATCTTCTTGGTCGGCTCACGCAGATATACTTCTGTTCTGTACAAAGAACTTCGTTTGTTTTTGCAATCAATTTGCTTTTATCTACATATATTTTAGAGCGAAGACTTCCTTTAAACGAAAAATTTCCCGGATTCAGATAACTGCCCATGCAAATTCCTCCCATCAAAGTTTTATAGAATATATTATACTTGATTCTCTTAATAATCACAAGCAATTCGCGCATCGAACACAAGAGTCAACATTCAATCCCGCAAATTATACATTAGTCATACTCACACTCTTTCAATAAACATTCAACCGCCATCCGGTATTCCCGGATGGTCTGGCTTTTGCGGATTTGCGTCAGATATTCTTCGCTGTTTTTAAAGTTTTTGCCAAGATACCACCAGAGTTCTTTCATTTTGACTACTGCGTTTTTTTCTTCTGGAGATTTTTCGATATAGGCATCAAGAAGATGATCGCAGAATGTAGCAATCTTCTTGGTGTCAAATGTAGATTTCCCTTTTATAACTGCCGGAAGAAATGGGTTCATCAGAATTCCTCTTCCGAGCATGATGCATTCTGCTTCGGGAAATTTTTGATGGAAGATTTGGTAATTTTCCGCACAAAAAATGTCTCCATTATAGACTAGAGGATTTTTGCTGTTCCGACAGGCGTAGGCAAAAGTGATCCAGTCGGGTTTGTTTTTGTAGTAATCCTGCTGGACTCTTGGGTGAAGGATCAGTTCTTCCAGAGGATATTGGTTATAGATATCCAGAAGCTCTTCGAACTCTTCCTGATCATATTTACCGCTTCTTGTTTTGATAGAGATTTTCATATCGAGTTGATCGAAAACTTCGGCAAGGAAATGATTCAGTTCATCGGGATAAAACAAAAAACCGGATCCCCTTTTCCGGTTGACGACTGTTTTGGAGGGGCAGCCGAGATTCAGATTGACTTCTTCATATCCGAATTCTTTCAACTGCCGGGCCAGGCGGATGAAATCCTCGGCGCGGTTGGTCAGGATCTGCGGAACGGTATACATGCCCTCATTATTTTCCGGAAGGATCTCATTCCATTCCTGTCTGCTGAATTTGCCTTTCGGGTTTGGATTTAAAAATGGTGTAAAATATTTATCCATTGGTTCAAAAAAGGTGTGATACGCCCTGCGGTATACCTCACCTGTAATGCCCTCCATTGGCGCCAGATAGATTTTCATGACCTTTCTACCTCCGTCACATAAAGTGTTTCTTTGTCTACTCGGAAATGAATTTCCATTCCCGCGTAAGACATGCCGTAAATCCGGACTGGATCCTTTTGATAAGAAGGTCTCGGATCCTGCTCCAGGATCTGAATCAGTGTTGCTCTTTTTTCAGCCGGAATCTGTTCCAAATACATTTCCGGGAAATTCACATCCAATTTATAATCTTTCTTTTCTTCCGCGAAACCGCCTTTTGCCTCCGGGTGGCTATCCACGTATGGAAGGTAGGGCTTGATATCGTAGATCGGCGTCATATCCAGAAGATCCGCACCTTCCACGATCAGCACCGGACCTTCTTTTTCCCGGAATTCCACCCCAATAAGCTTTACGGAAGAAAGTCCGATCGGATTCGGGCGAAATGGAGAACGGGTGGCAAAAACTCCCACCCGTCTGTTACCACCAAGCCGCGGTGGACGTACTGTCGGGCTCCAGGTATCCCGGATAGATTCCGAAAATTCCCAGATCAGCCACAGATAATCATACGCCTCGATTTCCCGCAGTGCATCCGCATTCTGATATTCCGGCAGAAAATGGATTTCTGCCCGGGTATCCGCAAGATTACTCTGTCGCGGAATCCCGAATTTCTCCACAAAATCAGATCTTATATACGCGATCTGCTTTATTTGCATCGTTCTTTTTCTCCATCAACAAACATCATCACAAAAGCAACTGCCAGAATTGCAGAAGCGATCAGAAGTGCCTTTTCAGCAAACATTTCCACACAGGCATTTCCGATAACTGCACCGATCACAAAGAAGAAGATGATTCCATAGTACAAAAGTCCTTTCTTGATATACTCTTTATCCTTCGTGTTCGCATAACTGCACATATGCTGGGTCGCACTTCGTAAGTTTCCGATGCACATGGTGGTTGCAATTCCGTTTCCATGGATTTTGCGGAAGCTTTCCACCTGAATCCCACACGCAAGGGACGTGAGTGCATTCGCCACCAGATTAAAATCCTGTGGAATAAAGCTGACACTCAGTAGGATCACTGCCTCACAGAATACCGAAATCTGTCTCCAGTGCAGAAGTGTCAGATCTTTCGTCCGTATTTTCACCAGATCCGCAAGGGCGATTCCAATGGCAAATGCCAGCACCGGAACCAGATAGTGGAGTGCCATATGCCAGTTTCTCTCTGAAATATTGATTCCAAGAAGCAGAATATTTCCGGTTTGTGCATTGGCAAATACTTTTCCTCTGCACATATAGGAATAGGCATCCATAAATCCACCGGCAATCGCAAGGATCACACCAAGTTTAATTGATTCTGACATCTGTTTTGAAAATTTCAAGTTACTCATCCTCCCTATCGTATGCTTTGATGTATACAAAATTCTCATTGTTTCGTTCTGTATGATAATCCAAATTCAGTGCCGCGTCAAGAAAATCCTTACCACCGGACTCCACTGCCTTCACCGTCATGCCAAGTGCCGCTTCCACGTCCTGCACCGTCAGATCATCCAGAAAGACCTCTTCTCCGCTTCGCAGCATATTGATCGGAATCTGCAGAGTATCTCCCAGATCCTCTCCTGCTTCTTTTCTCTCTTTTAACTGTGCCACCAGATCCTGTCCGGTAATCAGACCGGATACGGTGATCGTCTCACCAAAGAAATCATTACGGATGCAGGCAACCGTGATCTTTACTTTTGGAAATGCTTCCGTGATCCTGTCTGCAAATTCCTGAATTGTCGGATACGCAAGCTTTGCAGTCGCAATGGTAAATGTCCGTGCGATCCCTTCTTTTAACTTTGGATATTCTTCACTTTCCTGAAGTTCTTCAAAGGCATGGTAAAATTCATCCCGTAGAAGCCGCATCATGCCAACACCATTTTCCAGCTGGATATATCCGTCATAACGTCCTTCCTCTGGGAAATCCCGCTCTGCAAGGATATACCACTCGTCACTTGCATGGATAAAATGAAGTCCAAACTCGTCATACGCCTTCTTCTGATAGCTCTCGATCAGATCAATGACCTCTTCCGCTTCTTCTTTATCAAAAAGCTCCAGTGGATAAAGTCCCTCCCTGTATTTGGAAAGTCCTGCCGGAACCACTGACACACTCCGCATAAACGGCAGATACTTCATCAGATCTTCGATAGAACGCTTCAGCTCATCCTTATCATTAACTCCCTTGCACAGTACGATCTGCCCATTCATCTCCACATGTCCGGCATACAGATCATCCAGGAATTTCAGCTTTTCTCCGGCGAAACGATTGTGGAGCATCTTGCAGCGCAGCTCCGGGTTCGTTGTCTGCACAGAAATATTGATCGGCGCAAGCTGCATCTCGATAATACGGTCCACATCTTTCTGCTTCATATTCGTCAAGGTAATATAATTGCCCTGCAGGAAAGACAGACGGGAATCATCATCTTTAAAATACAAGGTCTCACGCATTCCCGGCGGCATCTGGTCGATAAAACAGAAAATACACTTGTTGCTGCAGGAACGGTAGTCGCTCATCAGACCATTTTCAAATTCTACGCCAAGGTCATCATCATACTCTTTCTCGATCTCCAGAAGCCATTCTTCCCCGTCCGGCTTGCGGATCAGCACTTCTACATACTCATCCTTGATCATGTAACGATAATCAAAAACGTCCTCTATTTTCTGGTTGTTTATTCGTAGAAGGACATCTCCCGGCTCGATCTCCATCGCCTCGGCAATTGAATCCGGGTAAACCTCACGGATCAGATGTCCCTGATACTCATTTTTCTTACTCAAATTATATTCCTCCCAAAATTCGGAATCGGAAACAAGACCTTTTCCAGGCTAGCTTCCTCTTTCATGTAATCCTCATATTTTTATCATAAACGACTTTTTCTGCAATGATTACATACTTTTTCATCATACCATAAAACTGTAAATTTCGGTAGGGATAAAATTCAGAAGCCTGAAACAGAAGCCTGAAACAAAAATTCACCCATAAATTCAAACGATACCTTTCATTCTCCAACCAAACACCGGGGAACGAAACCTTTTACGGTTCCATTCCCCGGTGTCCGGTTTGTATATATGGTTATCTATATACAATTTCCATATGCTTCAAAATAAAATATTCTATTTCTGATACCGCATGTTACAAGAAAGGCTTGCGGTCTTTCATTAGAAACGGCTAAATCAAGTTCCTCCTGTTCTTACGCGTATAAGTATTGTCGACTTCTATATAGTAGCATATCTGCGGTGTACTTTCCTAGTGGTAAAAAGGGAGATTCTTTTGCTACTGAAAATACCGGTTTGACAGCTTGCGAAATCCACCGAAATGTATCGAAAAATGTTTTCTTTCTCCGAATTCCTTTTAATTTTTCAAAATAAATTTTCTTCTTTGTAATATCTGTTTAAAATCAGAAACATGATTTTAGTGATTTTTTACAGAAAATCCGTTCGATTCTACACTGCATCCCCACGCTCTGTCACCAGCTCATATCCAACACTTGCTACTCGTCTCCCCATACATCCGCGACATTCTGCTGCCTCTTCACCGGTACAGATCTTGTTGTCATAAAGCTCATACTGCTTCCGGTTCTTCACCGGAGAAAGGTTCGGCATCACGACATTGGCTCCTGCCTGCAGCCCTTTCTCTCTTCCAAGCGGATCCATCGTCCCAAGTGCTGTCGTTGCCGGAAGAAGTACCTTCGGCAGCAGGATTCGGATCACAGCGAGCAGAAACAGTGTCATCTCCACACTTCCTGCCGGTTCTTTTGAAAACTGCGTATCGTGGTGTGGGATAAACGGTCCGATCCCCACCATCTCCGGCTGCAATTCCTTCAGAAATACCAGATCCTCTGCAAGATCCTCTGTCGTCTGATAAGGTGAACCAACCATCATGCCAGCCCCCACCTGATAACCAAGCTTCTTCAGATCATACAGACAATTCTTACGAACGGTAAGGCTCATCTTTTCCGGATGTAGCTTCCGGTAATGCTCCTCATTCGCCGTTTCATGGCGAAGCAGATACCGGTCTGCTCCAGCTTCCCGAAATCTCTTGTAACTCTCATAAGACTTCTCTCCGATAGACAAAGTCAGTGCACATTCCGGATATGCCTCCTTGATTTTTTTAATAATCGCCACCATCCGGTCATCCGTATAATAAGCATCTTCTCCGCCCTGTAGCACAAATGTCCGGAATCCAAGCTCATACCCATTTTCACAGCATGCCATGATCTCATCCTCTGTCAGACGGTAGCGCTTTGCATTCGTATTACTCTTACGGATTCCGCAGTAATAGCAGTCATTCTTACAATAATTGGTATATTCGATCAGCCCTCTGGTAAATACCTTTTTCCCGTAATAAATCTCCCGAATACGGACTGCTTCCTCTTTCAGTCTCCGGACTGCCTCCGGATCTTCTGCACATTTTATCAATTCGACAAAATCTGATTTTGTAAAATCCGGATTCTCGATAAATCTTTCGTAAACTGGTTTCATTTTCTATATTCTCCCTGCCTGGTTTTCTGTATCTTTTCTGAATTTATGGGCATTTGTCCATGAAATTATAAAATTTATTCTATCACACTTCGTCAGCCGCGGCAATCACTCCATCAATGTCTACGATTTCGTCAAGCGGAATCCGGTCTCCACTCTGCAGTACGATTTCATTCAGATAGGTGTCAATCCTCCGGATACATCCGGACTTTTTCTGGTAGGAGCCACCTTCCTTTTTCTGATCCGGTACAAAATATTCAAAATCTACTTCCCGTGGTTCCTGCCTCTGGCATACTTCCCGTAAATACAGATCCAGTATCTGTCTGCAATCCTCACTGAGTCTGCGTTTCCGCTCGGTCAGTCTTTCGGTCTCCCTGATTGCATCTTTATGTCCGGTCAGCGCTGCAAACGGGGCAAACTGCGCCGCTCTGTCCTGCCTTGACATCTGCGGATGTCTGACCGATACATGATGCGGTAAATGAATGATATCCTCGTATCCTGTCATGCCTTATGCCCTCCGATCTGCTCATTCCGCGCTTTGGTAGTGGCTCCTTCCTGAAAATTAAGTCCCTTCAGAATTGCATTCTTCCCATACTTCTTCTTAATCGAAAGCACTGCCTCCTGCATCTTCTTCTCCCGTTCAACCTTCTCATCCTGCTGCTTCTTTTCATTACCTCCGGTAAAATCAGTAAACAGATTCAGTTGCCGGAATTCTGTCTTATCTGCCGCTTTCTTTTCATCCAATACGTGATTCGCCGCCATCGAAATCCGCCGCACCATTAAATGAGGATTCACAATCCGGTCATACAGTTCCATCACTGCATCGGTTATCATTCTCGCAGAAGCTGTATACTCTCGTAGATTCGCTGTTCCATGTGCATGCTTTGGAATCTTTCTTCCATACCGGTCCACTGTCACCTCCCCTGTATAACCTTTTCCACTTCTCAGATTCTCGATATCATATCCGACAGTCAACACGATCTGATCCGTAACCAGATGCTTTTCTACAAGATCAAGTGTCAAAAGGTCCAGCATCTCTTTAACCACAATTTTCGCCTTTTGGGCATCATACGGGCAATGTAGTACTTGTCCTGCACCAACACTGTTATGCTCCGGCTGATACGCTTTTACATCTGCAATCGTACACGGTTCCCACCCCCAGGCATGATCGATCAGAAGTTCTGCATTCACACCGAACATTTTATACAAAAGCTCTTCGTTATAAAATTCATTCTCTTTTCCAACCGAGCATCTGGCAATATCTCCCATGGTATACAATCCACATTGTTCCAGCTTTTTCGCATAGCCTCTTCCCACACGCCAAAAATCCGTAAGCGGTCTGTGATTCCACAAAGATCTGCGATAACTCATCTCATCCAGACTTGCAAACCGGAAACCATTCTCATCCGGTTCGCTATGCTTTGCCATGATATCCATCGCAATCTTTGCCAGATACAGATTCGTACCAATTCCAGCTGTCGCCGTAATCCCGGTCTGCTCATAGATTTCCCGCATTATCTTTCCTGCAAGTTCTTCCGGTGTCAGCCGGTAAGTATGCAGATAATCGGTAACATCCATAAAAACCTCATCGATTGAATAGACATGTATGTCTTCCGGTGCAACATACTTCAGGTAAATGTCGTAAATCCGGATGCTGTACTTCATATAGAGTGCCATCCTCGGAACCGCCGTGATATAATCCAGTGCAAAGCTTCGGTCTGCCTTTAATTCCTCGGTGTCACAGGATTGCCCGGTAAATTCATGTCCTCCATTTTTCCGCTTTCGCTCGTCGTTAATCTCCTTCACCTTCCGGACAACCTCAAAAAGTCTTGCCCTTCCCGGAATCCCATATGCTTTCAGCGCAGGAGAAACAGCAAGACAGATCGTCTTCGTTGTCCTCTCCGGATCGGCTACAACCAGATTCGTCGTAAGCGGATCCAAATTCCGTTCCTTGCACTCCACCGAAGCATAGAAAGATTTCAGATCAATTGCTACATAACTGCGTGTCTGCTCCGGCATTCGCTGCACCTCCTAACACTTTTTTGGAGAACATATGTTCTTTTCCCGATTATACTATATTTTTTCGCCGACCACAAGATTACAACTATAAATTTTTTATTTTTTAAGCAGTTGGATATTCAGATCCACATTTCCTTCAATCCCCGGCACGCTTCCTGTACTGGAATACTGCCACATAGTGAACCTATACGGCGTCTGCGGAAGTTCTTCATAATCTGCATACCAGACCGGATAATCCAACAGCTTTTCCAGATCCAGTTCATACGCTTCCCACAGCATATTGCTGTAAATCATGGCATCATATCCCGCTTCTTCTATTTCTTTACAAAATACCTTCGCATTTTGGGTAAATTGTTCTCCCGTTACATCATCCGTCCGTGCTTCGTCTTCCAGAATATGCTCTGGATCGTACACAACCGGCATCTGAAGCTCCTGCCCTTTCAAATGTTCCAGAACAAAATCAGCCTCTTCCTTTGCCTCTTCTTCATTTACCGCCTGCGAGAAAAAATAAACGCCCACATCTATTCCAGCTTTTCGGGCATTTTCCATATTCTGTTCAAACTTCTCGTCTGCATTTAACGTACCTTCTTCACCATAGCCACGATATCCGATCCGCAAAATTGCGAACTCATAGCCTGCTGCTTTCACCTGCTCCCAGTCAATATCTCCCTGAAAAACAGATACATCTACGCCCAGCCTTGAAGTATATTTCTTATCCTCATAGCTGATCTTATTTTCATTTTTTACAAAAAGTGCTTTATCATACGGATTCTTCGCAACTGCTTCATTGATTTCTACCGTATAATGCTCTCCGTGTGCATCTACAAAATCAAGCGTATTTTTCTCATCTGTACTTTCCGCATTTTTTGCATCCGCAGAAGTTTCTGCTGTTTTCTTTCCAGAACATCCTGCAAGCAAAGCTACTAACATTCCGAAAATAATCCATTTTCCTCTTCTCATCTGATCTCCATTTTCTTCACTGTATTTTCCGGCACTTTTATCACACCAAACCGCCACAAAAGGCTTTTTCTTTTTTCTTATACTCCTTATAGTTGTTCTTCAAACTTTTCACAACGCATAATCTCCTTCACCGCATCCGTCAGTGCATAAAACAAATACGCATCTTTCACTCTTGCTTCCGGATGCGAAAATGAGATGACAACAGATTTGCCATCTCTGAAATACCAGATTCCCCTTGAAGTCATTTTCCAGTCAATCTCTCTGTCCTTATAACATGCATCCATAAAAGCATACTCCGTGCCACAGCAAATAATAAAGTCTGCTTTATACAAATCAATCTGCTCCTTGATAATGTCATGATGATCAACTGCTGCCCTGTAAATTTCACCATTATTTGAAGTATGTCCACCAGAAGTTTTCTTCAAATTGACCGCTGCTATTTTCTTCAACTCCCTCAAGCGTCTCTGTTCATTGTCCATCTCCATCTCAGACCACGGAAATTCTTTTTCCCAGGACAGAATTCCTTCCGTCCAGCGTGCAATATTATCCCATGTCTGTGGTCTTCCACCCTCATAAACAAAATCCCGCAGGTCCCAGCTTTTTCCGCCATTTACTTCTTTTAAGATATATACGATCTTATATCTGGCATTTAAAAATACCTGCTCGCAGATCACTCCATCGGCTACAATGTCGGGATCTTTTTCTCTTAATTTTTGAAATAAAAACTCTTCTCGTTCTTTAATCGACATAGCTGTTTATTATTCTCCATAATCTTTAATTATACTGTAATTTATAATCCAAATTACTGTTTTGATAGTTCCAAGATAACTGTGTTTCCTATATTGTAAGGCTTTCTGATGTGTTTGTCACTCTTTTGTTTCTATCAGGTTACTAATGTAAAAGTTCGTTTACCTTTGCTTGAACAGCAGAATAATTTGGCTGCTGTACTTGGGAAGTACACACCTGTCGTGATGAGCAGTTTTCTTATTTTGATTGGATTTAAGTCCAGAGAATGCCCTGGATTCTGGATGCTATTTGCGTAACCACCTCCTCGCAGGCATAAGAAAAGCCCATCTGCACCGAGCAGACAGACTAAAAATGGATATAAAAATACCCTGCCAGCTTTCATCAGCAGGGTTGATTAGAATTTTTACTTGTAAAGGTCTTCCAACGTTATCAGCCGAACTTCACCTCGCTCTTGTGCCTGAAGAAGTCCATCTGTGAATCCGCCTTTCGAGAAGATATAGTAGTGATAGTTGTTGCCCTTTCCAAAAACTGAGGCATAATCCCGAATCAAATCGAGTTCATCCACACCGATTTTCTCATTCCGGTATTTGCATGAACCGATGATATAGTCTTTGCCCTCAACAGGAGTTCCGACAATATCAATCTGTATCTGCTTTTTCTTCTTCGGGTCTGTCCCCCACCACTGGCCGATTTCACTCAGCTCAATAGGAAGGCTGCCATCCTTCCAAACTAAGATTCACATCCTCAGTTACGGCACATATTACCGCACACTTCTGTACATAGTAACCTATTTTTTGCGGTTTTTCGGATGACCCATCTTCTCCTTCACTTCGTCCGGCACATCGATTAGCCCGAACCGATAGAACATCCCGTAGATGTAGGTCACGCCTCGAATATCGCCCAGAGCTTTGGGTCTCTCTACTACTTCACCTTTAATATTCTTCAGCGCCAGCAGCACTGAACTCCATGCCAGGCTTTTACTGTTCTCCCGGCGGTCGATCCACAGCTCTTTCGTGTACTCGCCGTTCCTGCCTTTTTTAATTTGGTAAGAGAATGGCAAGCCGGAGTAGGTCTTAAATTTTACTCCAGTATAGGCCAGAACCACACCCCAGAAGTTTTCTTCTGTTGGCTCATCCCTCCACCGCTTCATTGCTCTATATCTCCGCTGCCGCTCTGCTCCGACACTGATCTTCCCTTTTTCTGCTGTGCTTGTGAAGTACACACCTTTCCGATATGGCAGGTACGAGGTGACGGAGGCTTTGGAAAATTTCAGAGTGTTTGCAGTTGAGAGTATGGAGGTTTTGTAGTCTTGTGTTTCACGGTATTCTTGAAAGGTAGCTTGCACCTTCTCCGCCACTTCAGATTCATACACACCGGCCGTGATGAGCAGCTTTCTTACTTTGATTGGATTTAATCCCAGTTCTTCGCCGATGGCCTGCAAGGACATCTCAGAATCATAAAGTGCCACAGCACTTTCCATCTGCTCTTTCAGATTTTTCCCGGCATCGTACTCTGGCTTCAGCTTCTTTCGGCCTCCACCGGGCTTCCGAGATTTATACGCTCTTTTCTTTCCCATGCTTATTCGTGTAGCTCCAGCGGCAGACCATCCGGATCATGGAAGAAAGTCATCTTCTTTCCGGTATAATCGTCAACACGAATCGGCTCACATTCAATGCCTACCTCCGTCAGTTCATTCACTGTCTGCTCCACGCTCTCAACGCAGAACGCAAGGTGACGTAACCCACAGGCCTCCGGTCGGTTCACACGCTTTGGCGGGTTTTCCTCAGCGAAAATCTCCAGCTCTGTGTGCTCATTGACACGAAGATCCAGCTTCCAGTCCTTACGCTCTGGACGGTAGTTCTCTCTGATAACAGAGAATCCCAGCTTGTTCACATAGAAATCCTTAGCTGCTTCATAGTCAGATACAATGATTGCAATATGATGTATTTTTGATAAATTCATTTTCTCACGCTCCATTTCTTTAAATTTTGTCCTTCTTTTATTTTCGTTATAAACTATACGGAAGCCTTCAAAAAATACCATGTGAACTCCTGGAGTTCAGTTTGTCCACACGGCATTTATTTTTGTTATTGGTTTTCTTGTTTATTTCAGCTTTTCCAGAATCTCGTCCGCGCTCATACTGCTGGCTAATAATCTCTTAACCACTCTCTCGGCTTCAGCCTTCTTTGCTTCTTCAGCTGCTTTAGCATCTGCCTTTGCCTTCTTCGCTTCCAGCGTTGCCACTTCTTTTTCAGCTTTCTTCAAAGCAGTCTTCTTTTCTTTCAGTGTGTTCTTCTGCTCTTCAATTGCCTTCTGGATGGAAGCGATCTCAGCAGTCAGAGAGGCAATAGCTTCCTGCTTCTCTGCGATTTGAAATGCGTAGTCGGTATGGGTAGTTTTGGGACGGTTTTTGCTGCCTTTCGTTCTGGGCATAGGTGATAACCTCTTTCTTTTTTAAACGAATACTAACTATTCGACTCTTGGACATAATCAATTTCTGCAACTGACGGTATTCTAAAGCTGAATGTCGTAGCACTATTAGTATTTGTTATTGAAAAATCTCCATGTCGAATAATATCCATTCCTATTAACACATCAATATCCGTGCCCAAATCTGCGCCCGTAACAAGAACATCATTAACCGTCACATGATTTGGTAATGTTAAATTAACAAAATATGTATTGACTGCAACTACACCATTAGCAGTGCTTATCGTTCCCTTTCCAACAGGAATAAGTCCTAATTCGTCAGCGACTCTCTTATCAATAGATGATTTGGAAGCCCCTGTATCCCATAAGCCACGCCATTTTTTACTTGCATCAATATTTTTGCTCTTATCTCTTATATTAGAATTAATTAATGTATCTGTCTTAAGCATATCTAATATGCCATTTGACTTCAAAGTGAATGCCAAAAATGTATCCATATAATTTGTTTATCCTTTTATCATCAATCTCATGATGCTTGTTCTATATGCAGTTTCATCACCAGTACATTCCTGAATGATATATTCCCCTGGTTCATATTTGTCAGAAAGATTGCCTATAGCTTCAGACACAGAATTATATGCTCCTAGCACTTTTTCATCCCTTATGGCTAAAAACTTATGACCGTAACGCTTAAATAACTCCTGATAGTTTTTCATAAAGAAATCAAAATCTCTGGTTCTATCTTCTTCTCTGTACTCAACCATAATGATACCTCCTTCCGATATGTTCCATAATTATAATACCACACTACCGTTTCAATTACCATAGTATTAACTTATAGTCTCAAAATACACCTTGTATTTCACATCTTCGCCGATCATAAGATCGTTGCCTGCTGCTCACCACAAAGAGGTGTGTGATTCATTCGAGCAGCACAGGGAGCTTCCGCTCCCTGTATATCACAATTTCATTCAGTTTTACAGACGCTTTCTTACCTTCATGATTCCACAGTAACATACGCCGCCTAGTACTCCGCCGACTGTGTTATAGAAGATGTCTGATAGCTGGAATGTACCCAAGCGAAGCAATAATTGTAGCATCTCAATGCTTATCGAAAAGATAAATGCTATCTTCCCGCTATACCACAGTATCTTCTTCCAGCCTTTCTCCATCTTTTCTTCGAATGTCCACATCACTACTACTGAAAACGGCACCATCATAATTACGTTCTCGATGCACTCGGTTGTCAGCTTCTGTTCGCCATTCACTGTCTCCCAGATACCCCAGCCACCCATGACATCGGATAAAGGATTCATCCACAAATTGCGGTTTAACAGGGTTCGGAATAGAATAAGTGATGTCACGAACGCCAATAGAAACAGCTTCCGAAAGAATACACTCTCTTTGAATTTCTGATACCATGTCACTATGGCACTCTTCCATCCTTTACCTGCTGCGGAAGGTTCATACGCATACAGGTAGAAAAACATGGCAAGGAAGGAAAGCAGGAGTGAAAATCCAAATGGCTCATAGAGAGCAGTCAGGATGTTTGTGATGATCTTTCCGAGTAAATCAATCGTTTCTTTCATCGCTGTTTACAGATCACTGAACAGGTCAGCCTTGTACACGCCGTTCTCCAGCATCTCCTTGAAACTGCCCTTTACTGCTACGACATCTTCATGGTAGGTCATACCATACCATGTATCATTGGTTTTCAGAACCTTCACTGACATCTTTCCCTGCTCCAGCAGTTCGCCGATGAAGATAGGGATCAGATACTCTGCTTTCAGAGGATTGCCCGGGACTTCTTTCTCAAAGAACTCTTTGAAGCCTTCTTCCAGTACATCCAGAAAATCAGGAGTTAATCCCCACATATTCATGGATACCAGAGAATTTACATCGACAGCCACACCATCTGCCTCTGCTCCATTTGCAGTCTTTACAATGTTCTTGGTCTCCACAACTTCAGTCAAGTTGTTATCCTCATCCATCTTGCAGATACCACGGGTTACGCCACCGTTATCAGACAGCGTGTTCTTCAGAACGAAACCAGCCATGCAGGACTTGCCGCCATTCACAAGATACTCATGAACAGCCTTGAATCCTTCCTTGCCATAGTAATCATCTGCATTGATTACAATAAAAGGAGTCTTGATGACCTTCTTCGCTGCAAGGACGGCCTGACCGGTTCCCCACGGTTTTGTCCGGCCTTCTGGCAGAGTTCCCGGGATATCGTTGATATCCTGGAAAGCGTAGTCTACAGTTACATTGTGAGAGGAGCAAATGGAGGCAATGCGATCACCGATGACCTCTTTAAACTCCTTCTCGATATCCTTGCGGATGATAAATACCACATGATTGAAACCAGCTTCAATCGCATCATGGATTGAGTAATCCATAATGATATGTCCAGCATCATCCACTGGCTCCAACTGCTTGATTCCTGTTCCAAAACGGCTACCGATACCGGCAGCCATGATAAGTAATGTTGTTTTCATAACTCTCTCCTTACTGTGCTCGTGCTGCTTTTATCGGACATACTTTAATACATTGGTAGCACCGCACGCATTTACTTTCATCAATTTGTGGATATTCAAAGCCTTCTTCGTCCTCGACCATAGAAATAGCCTCTTTCGGACAGATGGCATAACAAGCCGTACATCCACAGCATTCTTCTTTTCTTTTATATAATATTGGAATCTCTCTTTCCACCTTTTACCACCAACTTTTTGATTTTTCTCTTAATCTTTCTCAAAAGCAACTTAGCATCATTTTTTAGTCCGATGCCACCGTATTTCTTGGCAACATACTCAAACGATTTATTTTCAAAGTCACTCCAGAACTGCTCTCTATTATCTGGTTTTGGAAATGGAGCTTTAAGAGGCGGCTGCATACTGTCCTCTAGCTTTGTCTGCTTCCAAATCAGTCTCTTTTTTACTTTTTCAAATATATTTTCTCCAGCCTCATTATTTACTAGCACCAATGAAACGCCCTTGTTATCATCAAACTCTGGTGCGGCTTTCTCGATCCCCCAGTAATCTGCAATTGTAATATCTCCTGGATGTATTACAGACTTATAGGAACATTCATAGCAACTCGGCCGCAGCACGGTATGCCCATAGAAAAGTTCCTTGAATACCCGACTACTCGTAGACTTTCCATTTTCAAAACAAAGCGTTTCTACATGATCATGCCATCCAAAGTCTTTCTTATTTCGGAAGTCCACACTTGCAACTTTTGAATGCATTTTCTGCTCTTGCCAACGCAGATATGCCTCCCATATTTTTTTGCTTGGTACTCCGTGACAGACAATATCCACGCTGAACAAGTTATCATACTCTTTTCCAATGTATTTTTTCAATCCTGCTACCTGACAGGAAGTTCCAGAAAAAAGTACACTTTTCTTAGCATCGAGATCTGTTTTGACACTTTTAAATGTATCACCTAGTTTACTCTGGATATATTTTGAGCCTCGCATTCGATTACGATCTTCCTCATTATCAGTGCGAATATGTACGGCATCAAATTCATCCGTCAAAACACACCCATAGACCACACCACTGTTGGATAAAACCTGATCCGAAAGAGCTGTAAAAATACCACCTGATCTGGAAGCTGCTCTTGTCGTTTCATCCTTATGTTTTACTGCATATACTTTAGGCTGCTTCCAGTTCATTATGCCGTCCTCCTTTCAGAGTAATCAACATAATCGAGGTTACTTAGTTCGTACCCCCCCCCTCAAAATTTTGAGGAGTTTATTCTTTACTTTTGTTTTCATTGGAACTGTTCCATATTTCTTTATCACGAAATCAATTCCTTTCTTTTGGTAATCGTTCCAGAATACATCTCTTTGTTCAGACTTTTGGGTCGGCGCTTCAAGATTCGCCTGCCAACATTGTGCTGTATTGCTTAATCTATAATCCAAATTATCTCGAACCTTTTCAAAAAGTTCTTCACCCCGGTCAGTATGAATCAAGAACAGAGAATTACCATTAGGGTCATAAAAATCTGGAATAGTCTCTTCAATATGCCAGAAATCCCCAATGGTCATATCTGTTTTTCGTTCTGTCGTAGCATAAGGGCATTCATAACAAGACGGCCGTAACGCACACTGATTATAAAACACCCTAACATAATCTTTAAGAGGTCTCTCTGACCCGTTGACTTTCACGTAAGCTGTAGGCGATTTCCAGCCATCGCGCTTGTCTTTGAAGGTAAGATAAGTTATCTTTCCATCCTTCTTCTGTATTGATTCTGCATATTCTCTCCACAGTTTTGGACTTGGAGAGCCATGGCAGATAATGTCTACGATATGCACCCGATCACGGATTCCTTTAATTTCACTGAACTTCCGAAATCCATCTGATTGACATCCCATGCCAACAAAGAGCAATTCTTTCTTTGGATTATCCATTAACCAACGATACGCTTCCTGGTAAATATCGCCGGGCTTGCTCTGCATATATTTTGAGCCTTTTGCTCTTTCACGCTGCTTCTCATCCAGAATCATCTGGAATTCCACAGTATGATTCTCATAATTATAGACTGCAGCCACCACAGCATCTCCGCTTTTCAAAAAAGCATCCGAAAGTGCAGTAAATGCGCCACCAGAAGAACTGCTCATCAAGGCAGATTTGTCTTTTAACCTTCCTGCATATACTATTGTATCTATCAAATCCACCATAGGCTGTTCCTCCTGCGTATTATTTGTTTTTAATTACAGTTTTGACCTTGTGTAAACCAACAAGAAATATAATCGTTGCACAAAAAGCACATTTGTCGCAATATATCTATAAATCGATTAACCTCCGAGCTTATCTACTACTCTCTAAAAAGCAGTAATAAGAATCGAATGAAAAATATAAAATCATGTGAAATACTTTCTTAAATCACAGCCAAAACCTATTTCCCAAAGCGACTTTTTACTAATTTCATGCCAGATTTCAACATATCAACATTCGTCAGCACTGCATAGATTGCTGTGATACAAAGTGCGATGAACTGAATCATCTTATTTTCACAATAGTATGTTCCTATCAGCATAGTACCAATTAGAATGCTTCCAATAATAATTGGCTTCCGAATTCGCATATGCACAGTCTTATTAACATCAATATAGCGAATGATAAACATTGAAAAGAATGCAACCAGTGTAGATATTGATGCTGCAAAAATCTTAATTTTATTTATTAAAATCAAATTCACTGTAATATTGATTATAGCTGCAGAAATAGAAGTATAAGCAATCTTTTTTGCATTTTTCTGAGCTACATATATGCAACTATATAATCCGACGAGCACTCTAAAAAGCATTGCATACATCAAAATCAAGATTTGGTCATATCCAGCAACATACTTCTCATTAATCAAAATCGGGAATACAAACGGCATACACGCAACAATGCCAAAGCATGCAGCTGCAAACAGTTTAAAAAGAGACGTCATTGTTTCCGTTAGGAATTCGTCGCGATCCTCATCGTCAAAATGTAATGATACTGTCTCAGTCCAGGACAAATTCAAGATATTATAAAAGTTGATAAACACATTAGGAAACTTGTTTGCTATAGAATAAACGCCATTAGCAGCAGTTCCTAAAAAATGTGCAATTATAGTTCTATCCGACGCATTTACAACCCACCAAGCCAGATTATTGGGAATTAAAGGAATAGAATAAGCACCAACCCGTTTGAATACCGTCGGCCGAATACTCTTAACAGAAAAATACTCCCACGCTTTGGATGTAAACACCAAATACAACAACGTCAAAAACTGAGCTATCAGAGTAGACAAGAACAATCCTTGCAGCCCCATTTTCAAAATAGCTAACGCAATGACATTTAAAACTGTTGTTGCTGAAGCGGATATAAACGATGCAATTGTATATTTAATGCTATATCCCAATCCTCTAACAAATTGAAGAAACAATGCCGTGTAGACATGCAGCACCACATACAGCAACAAAAAATACGCATTTTGAATTTTCAAAAAAGGTTCTATACAAACAAAAAGAATAATGTAAATAATACTTTGTATCGTACTAGATAGTAACAGCGTAGAAAAGAGTTTTCCTTGTTCTTCTTTGTTTCCACGATAATCGAGCATAAATCGGAACAGTCCCTGATCCAACTGCCAGTTTACGAGTGGAAGTAATAATGTTGAATATGTGACCAATAAATCAAACGTGCCATACTCTTCCGTTGACAGAATTGCCGTATATAAAGGAAGAAGGAAAAAACTAATACATTGCGTGCATAGTTTTCCCACTGTAAGTATAGCCGTATTTTTTGCTAATTCTGTTTTACGACTCATTAATATTATTCCTCATATAATTAATTATTTTTTGACTGTGTAGGATTTTTCAGTTCTCAATATCTCAATGAATGAGCCAGAGCTATAGGCACTTCACTGTGTCAGATACTAAAATGACAACAGAAGGCTACTCGAAATAAACCTTCATTGATGTTCGTTTAACCAGTCCTAGCGTGTCTCCATCTCTCTATTGAAATATCTCTTCCATATCCATCAAGAATATCATTGTCTCCAGAAATCCTAACTACCTTTTCCTATAACTATAGTAGTTATCAAGCAGGTGTCCTCCCCCCATGGATACTATTCCTATCGACTCATTCCTTGGATTGTTGATTACTGACTCGCTTTCCGTTTCAGACTACACATGATTTAAGAGCATCTATATATATCTTTTGTGATTCCTTCCTTTTTTTTTCGATTATAGTCTCGAATAATTCATAGCTATGTTGTTTGGTAATCAGACTCTCAAATTCATCATATGTAGCTGTCAATGACAACATTGCCTCTTCTTTATGTGTCCACTCAAGTAAATCTTTCAATTTTTTTGAGCAACTATAGATAGCGCAATTCTTATGATTCAACAATGTGAAAATCGTCCCATGGAATGTCGTTGTATAAACACACTCAGAAAACTGAATATATGAACTAAACTCCAACGGGTGACAGTTAATATTCAAATCACACCAGGACTGATACAAACATATCGATACAAGTTTTAAATTATTCTTTCTTGCATATCTTTTTAAATATGCCTGATGTTCTTTAGGAACACTATATGAATAAACAATCATATATCTATCTTTAATCTTACGTTCGTGCGGAAAATCCAATTCATTAATAGGCAGTAACATCGTAGGATCACAAACAATTTCTACTTGCTTTGCAACAAGTTTTCCAACAATATTCTTAGTGTTTTCATCTCTAACACCCGCATACGTCATTTTTTCCAAGCACTCCCTAACCCATGGAAAATCATTATAATCCTTGAGTGCTGCCTGTCCTGCACTAGGTGCATATGCTATACAGCTTTTTTGCTCCACACCACCATAAAAAATCGGATTTTGAAATTGTGAAACCTTTATGTTCCAAATTTCATCACTACCTACTACTGTACAATCTAAATCACCAGTATTTTTCTGAATATCAAATTCCTTTAATGCCTGAGTCATGCGCTTATAACGTACACATAAAAAGGGATATCGTTGAATACATCTAATCAATTCCTTTATGGTCTTGGGTTTAGAAAAATATTCCTTTTTTCGCTGCTTTTCATTTCTCCACTGTATAAAACACACATTATAGTTATTCTTTTCTAAAAAACATTTATTAGCATATGCTTGCAAATAAGCACCGCAGTTCGCCGAATCATACGGAGTTACTATTCCTATTTTCATAATTTACTCTAATTCACTCCCATCATCATTATTAGCATAATTAACACTTATTGCGCATGCAATAAAATACGGCACAAACATTTCACGATCATACAAAGGATTTCCTGTGAAGCCATATAATATAAAAAATATTTGCATTGCCAACGAAAAATTCATCAAGCAATAATCTATGTTCGTATAATCTTCTGGATTTACACGCATCTTTGAATACATCGACCATGTCCTTACTAGATGAAACAGAAACCATCCACAATAGATTATAAATCCTATTATACCGGTTTCAACAAGTAACTGAATATATATGTTATGAATATTCCAAAACCAGCCGCCTTGGTTAACATACTGTCCCCAACCTATGCCAACAAGACTATGTTTGCCGAACATAGAAAACGCCTTTAACCATACATCAACTCTACCTACTGACATGTCCCCAGTCTCTGCAGTATCAATAAAGCGAAAAACAACAGTTGCAAGTGCCGGCACGCAATAACTTGCTACAGCAAATACGGTTAATGCCCCCAATAAAACACCTATGCCTTTTACGAGTCGACTTTTTTTAGCATTTGAATTGTATGCAAAATAACAGAGGTACAAAGCAGTAAGTCCAAAAACAGTATGTGCTCTTTTTCCCGATAAAAGCAATGCAGCAACTGATATCAAAAACAATAAATAGTCAGAACGTCTTTTTTCAGTCAATGCATAGCTTCCAAATATCATCGTCCCAACTGCAAGAAGCATTCCATTTGTTGAATAGTGCTTTGTTAATCCTGGGATCCCCGCATTATGATACTGATTAAGAATTGTACTCGCAGCATCCGGGAACAAATTACATACAAAATTTATCGCTGAACTATCTAAAAACATATAAATGGTAAATGCAATATAAATAAAGTAAAGATATCGCCAAGAGCTTACCATTTTTATCATCCAACACCGATTATTGAAACCTCCCAATGCTGAAAATAATATACAGCAGACAAAAAGCAATAAAACCTGGGTATACGTTAGACTATAGAATTTAATATTGGGATTATTTCGTACATAAAAGAATATCATTAATGGTATCCACAATAATCCAATATTTTTTTTAATACCTTTAGTGCCAAATATAAAAACAACTTGTCCCGCCAAAATAACTGCAGCACTGAACTGAACTACGCTTGGCAAAAGCGAACCAAGAGACGCTAGCGTAGCAAAAGTCAAAATTGGTATACATTGGAGTAAAAGTCGTAGTTCATGTTTCTTAACTTTTAATTGCATCTATATCCCTCCATCTAGCAAATAGATTTTTCATACAAAATACATTCTCTCTGCAGCACGTTTTTCCAAGATAATCATTTTGAAACACACCTCATAAATTTATACAAAAGAATGCAATATTTTATAGATAAAACACCAAACACTTGTTTTTTGTCCATATATGAAAGCACTGATTTAAAACTAGTAGATTTAATTTTATCAATAACTAGCTGATACTCCTTTTTGTATTGATTTCTGAAAGGATACATCCTACGTAGAACAGTGTAGTATGCAATCAATAATTGATATCTTGCAAAGACTTCCAAATTATTACGGCCTTTAAGTTCTTCATATATTCTATCCGCAAAGTACAGTGAATCGAACCATCTTTCAGAGAAGGATTGATTAGTCACCGAATTTTCCCTGCAATAATAATAATACAATTTTTCAGCACAATAGACTATTTTTTTACTTTTCAGCAGAGATCTAAATACAAAATATTTATCTTCATTTATCTTCTTACCTTCTTCAAAATGAACATCCTCGATCGTAGAAGCTTTAAACAACTTATTCCATGCGCCCGACTCAATTTTTTGGCCCAACAACAGCCATTCTATCGCCTGATCAACAGCAATTTCCTCATAATTGCAATGATACTGTTTCTTCTCCTCTTGCTTTTTTTCAAAAATCTTATCAACTCCACACACAGATATATCTGAATCAGTTTTCCTTGCTTGAGTATATAAAATCTCAAGCATTCTGCAATCAAGTTCATCGTCAGCATCTATAAAAATAATATAGTCACCTGTTGCATTTTGCTTTCCTACATTACGAGCTTTTGATACGCCTTGATTATCTTGATTTATTATGATAATGCGCTTATCAATCTCTTGTAATCTATAGCATTCAGCAAGAGATTGATCATTAGATCCGTCATTTACGACAATAACTTCTATATCTTTCAATGTTTGTTGCAAAACTGAATTTAAAGTATCAACTATATAATTTCCTGCGTTATAGACAGGGATAATAACACTAATATGTGGCATTGGTGTCCTCCCATAGAATCATTCTATTCAAAAATCTTACACTCTCCATCTTCAAATATGTGTGTGAATAAATCGAAGCAATCCGATTACTTATTCTCAACAACCTCAACTTTTTTTCCTTTTTTTAAATGGCGTGCAACAGTTATTAGACCTGTTTTGAATAGAAATCTTTTAGATTTTTCAATTATTTTATCCTTTAATGTAATTGGATCAATTTTATTCAAGGCCTTATCAATTGGATAATGTTCAGCCAGCTGGTAAAATTCAACCCGTCTAGGATGTGGTTTTGCACTATTGCAAACCATAACGCCATTTTCCGTCACAAGCCTATTTACATCTTCTTTTTGAATTTCAATATGTGATTTTATAACTTCTAAAATCTGTCGACCTTTTTCAGTATGTACAAATATGGATGAATACCCTCTATTATCATCTTTTTTGCCGGTTATTTTTGAATATTCATAACAATCAAAGACTGTAATATCGCTTGGTCTTTCAATTCCTTTAAAAGCACATGCTGAACAAGATGGTCTCGATGAAATTTCTCTTACAAATGCCTTCATATATGGATCGACTCTACCAGACCCATAATAGGTTTTCCCATTTGCAAAATCTATTTTCATCGTGCTTGTGTGATAGCCATATGTTTTGTGTTTAAAACGAGCCCCAACTATTTTCGAGCTATATTTGTTTTCCATATACTTCACATAGTTATCCCACAAGCCAGGGGATGGTACACCTCGGCAAACAAAATCCACACATAAAAGGTTGTCTGGTTTTTTCCTTAAAAAACTAAGCAGCCCTGCCACTTGACAGGGTGTCCCAGAAAACAAAATAGTCGTGCCTTCTTTTAATTCTTTTTTAATATCTTGAAAAACATTCCTAAGATCACTTTGAACAAATTTGGAGCCTCGCATATCCTGCAACTGTTGCTTAGTAGCAGCCCTTTTGCATACTACTCTCATGTCTTTGTCGTATCCAGTTCCGTAAACTACACCATTCTGCTCAAGAATATAATCTGCCAAAGCCGTGAATGCACCACCAGATGTACTCTCATAGAGAATTTTAGTATCCTTAATTCTAATAATGTATCCTTCTGTTTTTTCAGATATTGCCGTTTTTTTATTAAGAATCGGGCATGCTCTTTCGCATGCTCCACATTCAACACAACGTCTCATATCAATTTTAGGATACAGAAAACCTTCTTCGTCAGGAACCATCGCAATTGCGCTTTTAGGACAAGAATTTGTACAGGCAGTGCAGCCACAACAATCCAATTTGCTTTTTATTTGAATCATATATCCTTCCATCCTTTATAGTTTTTCAGCAACATTCAAATACAGTTGTGCAAGTGTATCTGCTGTCTGCTGAATATCATAACCTGCCTGTTCCAATATTTTTCTTTCACTTTTCCTTTGCACATTCATATACTTCAAAACATGTTCCGCCCACACATCTGGTTTTTCTTGAAGAGAAAGGAATTCTGTATTTGAAGTTAATCCTACTTCTTTTGTTATTGCATCGGAGAAAACACATGGCAATCCGCTCGCCTGTGCCTCAACCCCCGTGACCGGAAGACCTTCATGTAAAGATGGCATTACAAATACATCCATTGCCTGCCACATTTTATTCATTTCATTTGAAGCCCCATAAAAAATTACAGCGTCTTCAATTCCTAATGTCCTAGCCTTATTTTTCATCGCTTCTTGTAATTCACCAACGCCAAACAAAAGTAACACAGTATTTGGATTTTTTCGATGTACTGCTTGAAAGATATCCAGCAAAAAGCTGTGATTTTTTTGATCAGAAAACCTTCCAGCGTGTCCTACAACATACTTACCTTCCAGATTCAGCTTTTTTCGTATTTCTCGACGAGCAGCTTCATCATAATCATATTTCTCCAAATCAATTCCATTCGGAAGTACTGAATACCTACCAGATTCAATAATCGACCTCGGAAATAGAAATTTTGCAGCTAGTTCTGAACAGCCATAAAAGTTATTGCAAAAGAGTGGAATTAATGGCTTTAAGATTTTGCTCATAAATCGAATTCCATTACCTGCTGCTCCAAAGCCAGCATTGTGACTATGTATTGTAATATATTGAACCCCACCCAATTTTGCGCCAATAATATTTGTCATATCTGCTGCACAATCCGCATTATAATGTAGGATTTTAATATGATTTCTCTTGCAGACTTTCCGAATTTCATTAATTCTCCAAATTCTTCTAAAAGGTCTAAATTTCACATTATCCGCTGAAGCAACATACTTTTTACTTCCCAATGAAAGGACTTTGTCTTCCATAGGTTCGTGCCTATCATGAAACACAAGATAGTCAAAATTAATTTTAGATTTATCCAGGTGTTCCTGGATATGAATCATCATATTAGTTACACCTCCAACACCAAGCGGAGATGTCACCAATACTCTAACTACTTCATTATTCATATAATATTTATCCTTTCGCGGCGACAATCTCATGCATTATTTCATATTCTTATTTCGGCACGATTACACACGCTTTCTAATTTCTTTCAATACAGTATTTAAATATTGATCTGTTACCATCTTAAGGTTTTTATATTTTTCCCCTACAGCTTTATAATCAATATCGTCTTTTACAACGTCAAATAAGTCCATTCCATTTTTATAACGCCGACTTTCTAGACCAAAATTCACACACAGGGTATCAATACGAGAATTTTTTGAAAAGCTGGAATTTTCAGCATATCTGTTAAATACCACAAACTGCTTTTCATTAAGAATAGAAAATGCTGTTCCATGGAAGGAATCCGTGCAGACATACTCTGCATTTCGCAGTAGATTCAGAAATCTCTCTGGACTCACGTCATATGGAGCAAAATCTCCAAAGTTTTCATCTTCTTCTACATACTGATCCATGTGTCTCAATGCAACGACTTTTAGACCCTTGTCGTGAGCTAAGCTCTTTACTGCATTGCGATATTCCTGTGTGGTGCCAAGGAAGTATGCAAAAATATATGGCTCATTGATTTCTCTCTTATTAGGAATTCTCTCCAGCCATTCATTTTTATTCAATAAGAAAACAGGATCTAAAATCGTAGGAACATCTCGACCAGTCAATTCCTTGACAATCTCACTTCCTCGATTCTCACGCATACTAATGTATTCGATGCGGTTCAAATACTGTATCGTTCTTTTCTTTTGATACCACGGAATTTCCTTTACTCCAAAACTAGAAGCAATTGAAATTTTTAGCGTGTCATCCGGAACAAACATCAAATTGTAATAATTCGTCGGCAATCCTGCCGGACTCCAAAGCTGATCACTTCCTGTTATAACCGCCGAGTATTTCTTCCCACCCTTGCGTAATGCTGCATAACCGACATACTCATCGGAGAAATCCTTAAACGCCCATTTTTTAAACCCAGCAAATGCTTTCATACGAATTTGATTGTTTTTTGCGTACTCAGGATGTTTTTTTAGACTAAGTTTTCTCTGAATTCCCTCATACCTGCTATTAAACCAAACTGCATTAAAAAGACGCGGCACATCTTTCAGTGCTTCTGTCACAGTCTTCTTTCTAGTATATCGAATCAACTCATACTCTATATTCTGATTTTCCAAATAACTAACAGTTGCATATGCTTGCAATATGCCTCCGTAATTTTCATGCATATATTTTATGCATACTCCAACCATTTCAACCTCTCCTCTATGCTGCACATCTTACTTTTTCAGCACTTCCTCATATATTGCCTGATACTTCTTATTTTTTTCCTGCCAAGTATACTTTTCTGCTTTCTTTCGTGCGTTTTTTCCACGTCTTGTTACTTCATCAGGATTAGCAATACATTCAAGAATAGCCTTTTTCAAATTCTCAATGTATTCTTCCTTCGAATTTCCTTCATAAAGCCAACCGGTATTTTCATCAAAAAGAGTTGCTCCACCAAACTTGTTAATCGTAATAACTGGAATACCCTTTGACATTGCCTCCAATAAGACCGTGCCTGTTGTCTCTCGAATGCTTGGCATAATAAATACATCCGCACATGCATATTCCTTTTCCATTTCCATATAGGGAATGGACCCCATGCAATACACATGCTCAGACAAGTTCAAGTCATCCTTACAGCGTTTACGCAGATGCTCAAGCTCTGGGCCATCGCCTACAACCCTAACCTGATATCTAGTTTCCTGCGGAATTCTCATCAATGCATCAAAAAGGAAATCTAAGCCCTTTCGATATATCATTCTTCCAGCCATCAGAAAAACGCATTCTTTATTTAAGCTTTTTTCTCTGCTAGTATCCTTAATATCGTCTATATCTACCGCTACCTTAGTTACTGGTTCATCACTTACATTGTAGTTCTTCATTCACTTTTCCTTTTCTGTCCAGTTCACTAATTCGTCCGGTCTCAATCCATTGTCAAAGACTAATTCATACGGACAGTTCAGTTCTCTGCCCCCCACGAGGAATTTTTGAGTCTCTTTATTTGCAAACATAATATAATCGCAGCGATTTAGTTTCCCCGTGATTCTCAGCTTAAAACGATACCAGCGATTTATTCCTGAACGGACGACTTCAATAATTTCATGTCCCTTTGCGTAATTTTTTAACCCATTAGGCAAAGACTCTCCTCCACCAAGTGGCCCACAGACAAATTTTATATTTGCTATCTTTCCATAGTCTCCAATTGCACGGAACTCAATTGGCGTAATCTGATGTATAATGTCAATTTTTTGATCCGCACAGATTTTCTTTGCAAGAGGAAGCACCCGTCTATTCCACACATTAAGTCTTCCAGAATACATAAATCCCTTGAAGATTTTCTTGTAAAAATTCGGGATGTCAACATAATAAAACTTTATATTTTCAAGTGGGTGACTCTGCAAATATTTTTCGACTGGCTCACGTTGCTCTTCTTTTGTGATCACATAGACTTTATTTGTTTTTGAACTTTCATAAGGAACGCACCAACCAATTTTATCTTCACTTCCAGCAAAAGGGTTACATGAATAAGCTATATACAGGATATTCATCACTTCGTCTCCATCTGCTGTGCAATATCAGCATCCACGATTTCCTCGCCAGTCTTATGCTTCAGCTGTTCCTTGGATGCTTCACTCAGACCGTTGTTGATCACACAGTTCATATCGCAGGTGCTGCACTTATCCAGATCCTCTTTGGTAACCTTACCATTACGGTAGTCACGGCAAATCTTCAGTTCGTACATGCTGTACGGATGCTTAGTGAACAGAGCCTTAAACTTGTGAACCAAAACCCAAGTAGCGGGCTTCCAGATGTACTTGTGCATAGCAGGACTTACACTACCGATCATCCAGCAGTCCCGATCACAGCAGCGAACCTTTGCACGAACCTTCTCGGCCTCCGGGCTGTTCCACAGCTCATCCCAGGTCTGATTGTTCAGGTTGCCCATGACTTCCTTATCCTTGGTACCATTGCAAGGCATAACATCGCCATACGGGTCAATGAAGAAGGTATCAAAGCTCATGTCGCAAGGCAGCAGACGCTTCTGGCCGTAGATGTAGTTGATCAGACCGTGGTTAAAGTAAGCACGGAACCACTTCTTCGGGCTGTTGCTACGAAGCAGTTCGTTAACCAGATTCTCGAAGTTCTTAGCAACCATCGGACGGTCGTGGATGATGTTCTTGGCCTCAACGAAGTAGAAGCTGTTATGCAGAGATGCTGTTGCAAACTCCATGCCCATCTCATCGGAAATCTTGTACAGAGGAACCAGATCAGGAGCATTTTTATCCTGAACAGTCATGCCGAAGCCAACGTCCTTCATGCCCATTTCACGCAACTTCTTCAGCGTGCCGTAACCACGCTGATAGCCGTTCTGCAGACCACGGATCTCGTTGTTGGTCTGCTCCAGACCCTCGATAGAGATACGAATACCGATCTGCGGGAACTCCTTGCACAGGTCAACGATACGGTCAGTGAAGAAACCGTTCGTGGAAATAACGATACGGTCAGACTTCTTGTACAGCTCACGTACGATATCCTTCAGGTCGGTGCGGATGAACGGCTCTCCGCCGGTGATATTTGTGAAGTACATCTTCGGCAGCTTCTTGATGGTTTCGATGCTGATTTCCTCTTCCGGCTTGGAAGGTGCTTTATAACGATTACACATAGAGCAACGAGCGTTGCAGCGATAAGTGACGATGACCGTACCATTTAACTTCTTTTCTTCAGACATGATTAACTCTCCTAACTCTCTCTTTTAAGAATGTTTCGATTTTATTTAAGAACCACTTGGCACATACCGAGAACACAACCGACCCACAGATGACTGCAACAGCTGTGAAGATATATGCCAGCAGACCATTTCCAAATAGATGAACAAGGTGCAGCTTCTCAAGCACACGATAAATTACCATGTGGCACAGATAAATTTCGAAGCTGATACCGCCGAGGAACTTGGCAACCGGATTGACCAGTACTCCCCCTGTTCTACAGCCGAGGGTATAGATCAGCGCTGCTACACAGAAAAACAACATCATGAGCGTATAGCCACCTACGGCAAAATAGGAAACCGTGGCAATCAGCAGAATCGCTCCGGCGATAACCTTGTACTTTGATGCGAACTCGACCAGTTCCTTCCGATAAAGAAATACCAAACCACCTGCAATAAAGTAAATCGCATCATAGACAATATTGCCTCTTCCTGCGCTGAAATAGGAAGAACACAGCCAGTTAAACATCAGTGCCACAACTGCTACGCCCCACGCTCTCTTCTTATTTCCAATCAGGAAGCAGAAAAACGGGAACAGCATGTAGAACACAAAAATAACCGCCAGTGTCCAACTCACACCAATGACCGTAATATTCGCATTTGGCAGAAGTCCCTGACATAAAGTCAAGTTTGCGAAAACTTCAAACAAGGATTCCTTGCTCGGTGAAATCACAAAGTCCAATGCACAAAGCAGTGCAAAGTACGGCCAGATTTTGATGTACCGTTTCTTGTAAAAATCTTCTACGCTGATCTTCTGGTCAATAATTTTCTGGTAATAGCCGCAGCACATTCCAAAACCACTGACCATCATAAAAAGGAAAACGAGGTTTGTGAAAGATGGTATTAGCCGTTCAAACACAAATCCTCCTATACCATATTCTCCATTTGCGAGGACATGCATCAACGCAATGCCAATAATGGCATACGCCTTCAATCCATCTATTCCCTCATATCGATCCGCTTTTGTATCCACAAATTCTCTCCTCACATACCAGTCTTACTGATACACCTTTATCATTTTTTCCTAATGTTCGTCTCAATTGATGACATAAATATATAATTTATAGTTGAAATTGAACTCCAAAAAGTTTACCAAGATTCACCGCATATATCATCAAGGCTTGTAAGTTGCATTTCAACGCTAAAAGCGGAATATCTACTTTTTTTCGCCCTGTAAACGGTAAAATTTTTATAGACTCTTTAACGAGCAGATTGCTGATATACTTTTTCGTCTCTCTTCTTGCAGAAAAAGGCATCTTAATTATCAGTTCAAAGCAGGACATAACATTTGATCCTGCATAGTCTTTAACAGAAAAATTAAAGCCTCTTTCATTCAGATCATTCACAATGTTACTACGCGCCTCGAGCAATGCCATTTTATTTCCCACTAGTTCTGCATCTCGTTTTTTCATAAAAGCACCGGATGGACGAATCGTATAGCAATAAAATCCCTTATTCAGTGTTCTAATTTTTTGTGCTCGTGAAAAGCACATTGCATTGAACATACTATCTTCATTCAATCGAATTGAAGGATTAAAACGGATTTGATTTTTGTTCAGAAAATCTCTACGATACACATTTCGCCAAACAGCTCCCCATTCAAGTCTTTTCGATATCGCCTCTTTTGACTTCACCCATTCCAAGATGTCCTCAACTGAATATCCAAGATATTTTGGAAGAACAGTTCTTACTGTTTCTTCGACTGAATTAGAAATGTAATTCTTTTGCGGAAAAACTTCTCCTTCCTTCACTACATTTCCATCTTTATCTTCTACAATTTGATGGAATCCCAAAATGGCAACATCTACGCTTGTCGATGTCATAAACGCCTTTATCGTGGAAAAATAATTTTCCTTCACAGTATCATCTGGATCAATAAATACAATGTAATCGCTTGTTGCATTTTCAATCCCTGTATTTCTTGCTGCTGAAACACCACAATTACATGTGTGAATTATTTTAATCCATGCATCCTTGTACTCAAATTCTATATTGTGATCACAATTGTTCTTATTAAAATATTGGCTTAGCCCCCCCCGATATCATCAGAAGAGCCATCGTTCACCAATACAATTTCAATATCACTACAATCATTTTTAAAGATACTATCTAAGCATTTCGGCAAATATTTCATCACATTGTAGCATGGCAAAACAAAACTCAAGCTCATTTTTCACCTCGGAAATATTTCTCATTTTGAAAACCAAGCGCACTATAATGCAATGCTTTAATGTGAGGAAACCTCACACCTACATCACACAACAAATGGTTCCATTAATTTTTTTATCTATAAACCTTCATAATTTTCTCGTAATACTCATCGATGGTATCGAAACTGATGTCCTTGCAGTTCTTGCTATACTGTTCACACAGCTTCTTATCACCCCAGAGCTTCTCGATTTTCTTCTTCAGATCTTCGGCATTTCCGCTTTCAAACAGCTCACCGGTCTTGCCAACCCGAATCAGCTCCGGGATACCACCTATCTCAGCTCCCAGCACCGGCGTGCCGTACATCTGGGATTCCATCACGGAGAACGGGCAGTTCTCATACCACTCAGAAGGATAAATGGAGAACCGTGCCTCACGAATCAGCTTCTCCAGTGCCTCGCCTTTCTGGAAGCCAACGTTCTTGATGTTCTTAATACCATTTACTGTCTCTTCCAGCGGGCCAGTACCGGCGAAGATGAACTGCACATCCGGGAGTTCCTTACAGACCTTGATGAGGGTACCGATACCCTTCTCCTCTGAGAAGCGGCCGAAGTAGAGGACGTAGTCTTTCTTCGGTGTTTCTTTCCACTCCACCTTGTCGATGAAGTTGTGCATTGCCACGGTCTTCGTTGCAAACAGCGGGTTGCTGTCCATCTTGCTCTTCATGAACTCAGAGCAGCAGATCATAGTGTCAATGTACTTATAGGTGCCCTTCCACTTCCAGAACTCAGCCTCTATCATGCCGATGGCAGATTTCGCCGTGGAACCGTGGATGCACTTTCCTTTCATGCAGTTCACAAAATGGCCGCCGAGGCACTTCTCACAGTTCTGGTGGGTGTTCGGATTGTTCAGCATGTGGTTCGGGCAGACCAACTGGTAGTCATGTGCCGTGAAGATGATCTTACAATCCCTTCCGGTCTCCTTACGCCACTTCACGATTTCCAGAATGATGGAAGGTGTCAGCTGGTAGTTAAAATTGTTCAGGTGACAGACATCCGGCTTGAAGTCGTCTAGTACTTTTCTCAGTTGTACTCTTGCTTCCTTACTGTAGATAGTTTTGATCGGGTAAGTCAGCTTGCTCAGTTTGCTGCCGCCGTGGAAGTCCATATCAGATGTATAAGCATTGACACGGTTGCCCACACAGCGGCCTTCGTGTTCCATACCAAAGTACTGAACCTCGTGTCCGTGCTGCTCCAGTGCCTCACCCAGCTTAAATATGTACGTCTCCGATCCGCCATTCGGATATAAAAATTTATTTATTATTAATACTCTCATCGGCTCTTCTCCTCATACAATGCAAGTGTTTTATCCACTACTTCATCCCAGTTGTATTTTGCACAGATAAAGTCGGCTGCCTGTTCTTTTAACTTTCCTACCTTCCGAATATCATCACATGCGTCCTGCAGTTTTTCTGTCAGGTCCTTGATATTGGATTTTCGGAATATGATTGCTTTATCTTCTACCACCTCGGTACATTCCGGTATATCAGATACCAGACAAGCATTTCCATAACTCATGGCTTCCAGAAGACTTAATGGCATTCCTTCCAGATCAGACGGCAGCGTATAGATGTAAGCGTTACTGTATAATTCATCCAGCATCGCTCCCTGCACAAATCCGGTAAAGAGAATCCGATCGTCACCCTTCGCCAGTTCTTTCAATTCCTTCATAAAGGAATCTGTATCACTGGAACCGCCTGCGATGACCAGCTTTTTATCTGTTTTGACATCCTTGAACGCTTCAACCAAATACCGGATACCTTTTTCCGGTACCAGTCGACCAAGAAATAATATGTAGGAATCTTTCGTCAGTCCAAATTTTTCTGTTATTAAACCAGCTTCTCGGGTTTCTGGTCTGTTCACTCCATTCGGAACGAAATGTGTCTCCCTGCCATAGGTATCTCTGAAATAATCCTGAACACCTTTACTCAAAACGATGATTTCATCTGCATATTTTACAGCATTCTTTTCACCCTGACGGATGAATTTAGAGCCAAATCCTGACTTCCATTTTTCCCGTTGCCAGTCTATACCATGAATGGTAACCACAACCCTCTTTCCAAACATCTTTGGAATCCATGAAAAAAAAGCTGGACCTTCTGCATGGATATGTACCACATCATATTTTCCAAAAGCACTGTACAGAGCCGCAAAGAAAGAAGAACTCACCGCTGCAAGACCTTTTCCTTCAATAGTTGGAACAAATTTCTGTCGGATTCCATCATATTCAATTTTATTGTCATACTCTGCACCACTCACGTGATGACCAGATCTGTTGTAACAGGTAACCCGACATCCATCTCGTGCCATTCTGGTGCACAGTTCTTTTACAACAATCTCTATCCCGCCCTCACGGGACAGTCTTTTTTGTCCGAACATGGACACTGCAAATTTATCTTTCATAATGTTCTCCAACCAATATTGTCCCCTCTGCTCCTTTATATCTATGTACTTTTGTTGAGTAGACATTTCTGCACTCTACATACTTAAAAGAAGTAGCCTTTTCAGCATTTCGTATGCTTTTTATTGACCTTTTACAACAATCCTACTTCGATCCAACCTTCCCCAGCACAACAGCCACGGTCTTAAACAGAATCATAATATCCAACCCCGGACTCCACTTTTTAATATACTCGGTATCCAGTCTTACAACTTCTTCAAAGTCTGTGATATTACTTCTTCCGCTGACTTGCCACATACCGGTAAGTCCCGGCTTGAATGCCAGTCTGGAGCGGTGATGCATCTCGTATTTCTCCCACTCGTCCACTGTTGGCGGTCTGGTTCCCACAAGGCTCATGTCACCTATGAGTACATTCCAGAATTGTGGAAATTCATCCAGAGAGTAATCACGGATAAAATTACCGATTCCCTTGATGATACGTGGATCATTATCCATCTTGAACATCATACCATCTTTGATATCGTTCTGCGCCATCAGCTCTTTCTTCCGCTCTTCTGCATCCATATACATGCTTCGGAATTTGTAAATGTTGAATTTTTTGCCATTTTTTCCGATTCGCACCTGTTTGAAGAAAATCGGTCCCGGTGACTTAATATAAATGATTGGTGCTACAAAGATAAAAATGATACCTGTCAGTAGCATTCCAACCAGTCCTCCGCAGATATCCATCGTCCTTTTGAAGATCAGCTGACCGGCGCTTACCATATTGATGCTGGTCGAAAGCACTGTATATCCTTCCAGCTTTTCCACAATCTGATTGGAAGAATCATCCGCAACTCTTGCCAGCTTGATATGTATGGTAATTCCCATGATACCGAAATTTTTGATCATTTTATCCGGAAGCGCAAGCTCTGTCGGAATGCTGAAAAGTGCTTCATCCACCCAGTTCAACTGTGCAAAATCTTCAATCGCACTCTCTCCACAAAATACCGGGAATCCATGATAATTTGGAATTTCATTTTCTTTTGCATCAATAATTCCAATTCCCATTACATGAAACTCACTGTAGGGATTGCTGGTAAATGCCTCCACAATTTCTCTATAATTCTTTTTTCCACCGATCAGAAGGATCGCTCTTTTCCCTGATGCAGGGCCTCTGTGCTTGGAAAGCCATTTTTTCAACAAAATCCTTCCTATATATAATACGCAGATCGATATGATTGGGAATGCAAATATAACAACTCGTGAGTAATTGCTCGACTCTTTCATTGCAAACAAATAAGCAATCACACACACGGTCACGATGATTGCGTGCTTTGCGACTGCCTTAGTCTCCAACCAGTACCCTCTTCTTAAGATGCCCTTGTAACTTCCCATCATCAGTCCCACAACCAGATCGATCGCCGCTATCGCAAAAAACACATTCCGGTAAAGCGGTGCTTCTCTGTAATATGCAGTCCCATGATATAACCAGTGAGCAAGTAAATAAGATAATTCCAACAATATTAAATCTAACAAAATAAAATCCCAGTGTTTTAACCAACTGGAAGTTTTCTTTCTGTACATAAGTGAACCCAACCCTCTTAAACATTACTTTCGTAATTTTTCTTCTCTAACATTTATAACATATTTCGTATAAAAGGTAAAGCAATCTCCATGTACAATTCTCTTTTTCGACATTTTATCGACTTTCCGCACAAAAAAGTCATTAGTTTTATGTACTTTTTTCTAAAAACTAATGACTTTTTAATTATTTATCAATTATTGTATTTTCAATTATAGATTTTTACTCTTTCCATACAACAATCACCTTTTTTTGCTGCTGCAATCTGATTTCTGACAGATTTTCTACTTTGTCAATGCAATAATTGCCTTCACCACATCGTCAATTCCCATCTCAGAGCTGTCGATCAGCGTTGCATCTTCAGCCTGCTTAAGCGGTGCGATCTCTCTTGTCATATCGCGCTCGTCTCTTTCCTGGATATCCTGCCTGATCTGTTCAAAATCACAGGCTTCTCCTTTTCCTTCCAGTTCTTTGAACCGGCGCATTGCGCGGCATTCTACACTTGCAGTCAGATACACTTTAACGTCCGCATTCGGAAGTACATTGGTTCCGATATCTCTTCCGTCCATAACGACATCTTTTTCTTTTGCAAGATTCCTCTGCAGATCCAGAAGCTTTGCACGGACTGCCGGTACTGCCGAGCTCACGGATGCCATATTTCCAACCGCTTCCTCACGAAGCTGTGAAGTGATGTTTTCTCCATTCAAATAGACCTGCTGCACACCATTTTCATAACCAAGCTCTACCTTTGCATCCTCGCATGCTGCCTCGATCTTCTCTACTTCTCCCGGTACGATCCCTTTTTTCAGAAAATGTACGGCAAGTCCGCGGTACATTGCCCCGGTATCTACATAGATGAATCCCAGTTCCTTTGCAACCAGTTTTGCGATCGTGCTCTTTCCGGCACCTGCCGGTCCGTCAATTGCGATATTATATCCCATTTTATATCCTCCCTGTTTCACTCACATTTTCCTGTTTACGCCATCTCTGGATTGCTGTGCGATATCTATAATCCAAAAACTACCAGATATTACTTCCTGCCGCATATGCAGTCGACCATGCGATCTGCAGATTGAATCCGCCGGTCAGTGCATCCAAATCCAGCACTTCCCCTGCAAAATACAGTCCCTGTACCAGCTTTGACTCCATCGTAGACGGATTGACTTCTTTGACTTTTACGCCGCCCCGTGTAATAATTGCCTCTTTGAAATCTCGAAGCCCGGTCAATGTCACAGTAAAATGCTTGATCAGATGGACGAAATTCATCCGCTCTTCTTTTGTGATCACATTGACCTTCTTCTCCGGATCAATGCCGCTTAAGTGGATCATGACCGGAAGTAATTTTGCCGGAAACAGTCCGGTAACTGCATTTTTAAACTGTTTATTATGGTTTGCATCAAATTCCCGCAGCACTCTCGCATCCAGCTGCTCTTCGGAAAGTGCCGGCTTCAGGTCGATGACCAGCTTTAACTCATGCTTTTTCTGCAGGATTTTACCTACATAGGCACTCGCACTGATGATCAGTGGTCCGCTTACTCCAAAGTGGGTGAATAACATTTCTCCGAAATCACTGTACAGCTCTTTCTTTCCGTCATAGACCGTTGCCTGGACATTCCGGAGGGAAAGCCCCATCAGTGCCGGAATGTACTCTTCTCTGACATTCATCGGAACCAGGGAAGGTGCAGGTTCGGTGATCTTGTGTCCCATCGCTTCTGCAAAGCGATAGCCATCTCCGGTGGAACCTGTTGTCTGATAGCTGACACCACCGGTTGCGATAATGCAGACATCCCCTTCTTCTTTGCTTCCATCTGCCATGACAAGATAGGAAAATCTTCCATCCTCTGCCACAACCTTTTCTACATTGGAATAAAGATGGATGTGTACTCCATTTCGCTTCATTTCCAGCTCCAGTGTGCGGATAACATCCGAAGAATGATCCGACTGCGGAAATACACGGTTGCCACGCTCTGTCTTCAGACGCAATCCTGCATTTTCAAAGAAATCCATCACATCCTGGTTGGTAAATCCGTAAAAACTGCTGTACATGAATTTCTCATTGGATACCATATTCTGGAAAAGTTCATCCACGTCACAGGCATTGGTGACATTGCATCTGCCTTTTCCCGTGATGAAAAGCTTCTTTCCAAGTTTTTCATTTTTCTCAAATACGTGGACTTCATTGCCATTTTTCGCCGCAAAGATCGATGCGAACATACCGGCAGCTCCGCCCCCTACGATCAGTACTTTACTCATTTGATCCTTACCTCATCTTCTACAGGCTCCAGCTCATCTCTGGAATAAACCTGATATTCGTCCCAGATGTCCTCCAGTGTCTCCAGCGTCTCGATGACATCATCCTGCTTCTTCATACAAAGTGCAACCACCAGTGCATTGATCACACTGAGCGGTGCAACCAGGGAATCTACGATAGATGCCATATCACTCTTGGCGATCAGATTGCAGGAGGAATAGAGATTCATCGGTGAATTCACACTGTCGGTCAAGGTTATTACCTTTGCTTTCCGGTTGCTGGCAAATTCCAGTGCTTTTAAAGTACGCATGGAATATCGCGGAAAACTAATCCCGATGATCACATCTTCTTCCCCGATCCGGATCAGCTGCTCAAAAATCTCGCTGGAACTGTTGGTATCGACCTCTACCACATCTTCACAGATCAGATTCAGATAGAAAGTCAGGAATTTTGCCAGCGGTGCACAGCTTCGGATTCCGATCACATAAACCTTTTTTGCCGCAAGGATCGTATCCACCGCCAGCTCAAATGCATGATTGTCCACAGATTCCAATGTCTGCTTGATCTTCTCGATATCAGACTGCAGAACCGTCGCCAGGATCTCGCTCCGGTCGATCCGTCCGTAGGTCACTTCCATACGCTGGATAGAATTCAACTTGGTACGCACCAGTTCTCCCAGTGCTTTCTGGAATTCGGGATAGCCTTTATATCCAAGCTGTGTTGCGAAACGGACAACCGTTGATTCGCTGACACCGACTGCCTCTCCCATCTTTGCAGCCGTCAGGAAGGCTGCTTTATCATAATTTTCTTTGATGTAATCCGCAAGCCGCTTCTGTCCCTTGCTGAACTTCGGATATTTCTCATCAATTCTAATCAGTAACTCATTTTTTGTGCTCACAATTTGCCTCCAAATAAGAAACGTGCCTTTTTATAAAATCATTTACTTCTATTATAAATAAGGTCACAACCCTTTTTATTATAAGCAAAAGAGCCATAAAATTCAACTCGAATTTTATGGCTCCTGAAGTTACGTTTTGCTCACAAAATACTGTCTGTAACAGCTTTCGTCAGTTCGTCGCTATTATACCGGATAACTTCCGTCTTTTGCAATTGTAGCATCTACTTTCTTCTCCTGTGCCTCGCGGTATTTGAAGAAGTCTGTAGCTACCTGCGGGAAGAGTGCGTAGCTGAGTACGTCTTCATCCTGCTCTTTGTACTGTTCCATCTCTTTTTCAAGAGTTCCGAGTTCATCCGGAATCAGATCTGCCGGACGGCATGTGATAACTTCCGGATTGTCTCCGAGTACTTTCTGAACAACATCCGGGTTGAACGGTTTAACAGTTGCACCGTATTTTCCGCTCAGGATGTCTTTCGTCTCTTTTGTTGCCATCTTGTAGCGTTCGCCCATCAGGACATTGAATACTGCCTGTGTACCAACGATCTGTGATGACGGAGTAACCAGCGGTGGTTCACCAAGGTCTTTACGAACTCTCGGTACTTCTTCAAGTACGTCGTAGAACTTGTCTTCTGCTCCCTGCTCTTTGAGCTGGGAAGTAAGGTTGGAAAGCATTCCACCCGGTACCTGGTACAGAAGAGTCTTGATGTTAACACCAAGGTTCTTCGGATTGAGAAGTCCGCTGTCAAGTGCTTCGTCACGGATCGGACGGAAGTAATCAGCGATCTCAGCCAGAAGATTCTGGTCAAATCCTGTATCATAAGGTGTTCCCTTGAATGTCTCAACCATAACTTCTGTTGCCGGCTGAGAAGTTCCAAGTGCGAACGGTGAAATAGCGGTATCGATCACGTCTACACCGGCTTCAACTGCTTTTAAGTATGTCATTGAAGCAACACCTGATGTGTAATGTGTATGCAGCTGGATCGGGATATCAACAGCTTCTTTTAATGCTCCGACAAGTTCTGTTGCCTTGTACGGAAGAAGAAGTCCTGCCATATCTTTGATACAGATAGAGTTTGCACCCATATCTTCGATTCTCTTTGCGATGTCTACCCAGTAATCCAAGGTGTAAGCATCTCCAAGTGTGTAAGAAAGCGCGATCTGTGCTTCTGCTTTCTCAGCGTTAGCTGCTTTTACTGCTGTCTGAAGGTTTCTAAGGTCATTCAGACAGTCAAAAATACGAATGATATCGATTCCGTTTGCAACAGATTTTTTAACGAAGTATTCTACTACATCATCTGCGTATGGACGGTATCCAAGAATGTTCTGTCCACGGAAGAGCATCTGAAGTTTGGTGTTCTTGAATCCGTCACGGAATTTACGAAGTCTTGACCATGGATCTTCATGCAGGAAACGAAGGGATGCATCAAATGTAGCTCCGCCCCAGCACTCTACGGAATGATATCCGACTTTGTCCATTTTATCTACGATCGGAAGCATCTGTTCTGTGGTAAGTCTTGTTGCGATCAGGGACTGATGCGCATCACGCAGAACTGTTTCCGTAATCTTAATCGGTTTCTTTTCAATTGCTGCCATTATATCTTCCTCCAATTATTATAAGGTTTATTAAGCTCCAGGATTGTTATCTCACTGTCAGATACGCGCTGCTCGCAGCGCTAAGGAAACCTGACGGTTTCCTTCTGTGCCTGATGGCACAGTCTGACATTTCAACAGCAACCGCGATTTGCCCTTGCAAGCAAGCAAATCGCTTCCTGTTGCTACATTACTCCGAAAATAGCCATAAATGTTCCGGCTGCTACGGCTGTTCCGATAACTCCGGCTACGTTCGGTCCCATTGCATGCATCAGAAGGAAGTTGGTCGGATCTGCTTCCGCTCCTACTTTCTGAGATACACGGGCTGCCATAGGTACGGCAGATACTCCGGCTGAACCAATCAGCGGATTTACCTTGCCATGTGTGGCTACGCACATCAGTTTTCCAAACAGGACACCTGCTGCGGTACCGAATGCGAATGCGATCAGACCAAGTAGTACGATCTTAAGTGTGCTGACATTTAAGAATGCCTCTGCACTTGTAGTAGCACCTACAGATGTACCAAGCAGGATAACTACGATGTACATCATTGCGTTGGATGCGGTCTCTGTCAGCTGTCTTACAACACCGGATTCTTTGAACAGGTTACCAAGCATCAGCATACCTACCAGAGGAGCTGTTGTCGGAAGAATCATACATACAACGATGGTTACGATGATCGGGAACAGGATTTTCTCAAGCTGTGTAACCGGACGAAGCTGTCCCATTTTGATCTTTCTTTCCTTCTCTGTTGTGAGAAGCTTCATGATCGGCGGCTGGATGATCGGAACCAGTGACATGTACGAGTACGCCGCCACGGCGATCGGTCCCATCAGAGCCGTCTGCTGGAGCTTACCTGCAAGGAAGATGGATGTCGGTCCGTCTGCTCCACCGATGATGGAGATAGCAGCTGCTGCCTTATCAGAGAAACCAAGAGCCATCGCACCAAGATAAGCTGCGAAAATACCAAACTGTGCTGCCGCACCGAGGAGGAAGCTCGCCGGGTTGGCAATGAGCGGTCCGAAGTCTGTCATCGCACCGACACCCATGAAAATAAGTGACGGGAGAATAGACCACTCATCCAGCTGGAAGAAGTAATACAAAAGTCCGCCCGTTCCGTTAGCCGAATCTTCTGCATGAAGCATGATATCCGGGTAAATATTTACCAGGAGCATACCAAATGCAATCGGTACAAGCAGAAGCGGTTCAAACCCATGCTTGATTGCAAGATAAAGGAAAAAACATGCAACTGCGATCATAATGTAGTTACCCCAAGTCAGGTTGAGGAACGCAGTCTGCTGCACGAGGTTTCCCAGTGTGTTAGTGATATATTCCATGTTATAACCTCCTGTTTTTCAAAAGGATGTTGCTCCTTAGTTCAATGTAGCCAGTGTCTGTCCTGCTTCTACTGCATCACCTACTGCTACATCGATACTTGCAACTGTTCCGTCTTCCGGAGCTACAACAGGAATTTCCATCTTCATTGCTTCTACGATAAGAACTGCATCACCGCGGGATACTTTCTGTCCTACGCTTGCTTCGATCTTAAATACTTTTCCGGCTGCACCTGCTTCTACCTTGATGCTTCCAGCTCCGGCTGCTGCTTTTGGAGCTGCCTTCGGTGCTGCTTTCGGAGCTGCCTTTGGTGCTGCTACTGGTGCTGCAGCTGCTCCGTTTCCGTTTTCTTCTACTGTAACATCATATACGTTGCCGTTAACTGTGATTGTATAGTTTTTCATCTTTAAATCCTCCTGATTCTATTCGCACTATGCATTCCATTTGTTTGATTTTCTTCTCTTGATAGAACGTACTACAAATCCGTCTGTAGTAGTTCCTTCTGCTGCTGCGATCGCTGCTGCGATAACTGCAACAAGTTCGGTATCATCCATTTCTTCTGCTTCTTCTACAGTTGCTGCCACTGCCGGAGCCGGTGCTGCCTTCGGAGCTTCTTCTTTTTTCTTCTTGGATGTACCGTTAAGTAATGCAGGAACGTATTTGATCAGGGAAATGATAAAGCTCATGAAAATAAGCATTACGAATACAGTTCCCATACCAAGTAATGTGTTAAGTCCCGCTTTTTCAAGGATTTCGCTCATGCCGTAATGAGCATTGACTGTAAATGATTCCAGAGTCATATTCTCATCGAATACGAATTCCAGGTCTGCACTTCTGTCAGAAAATGTTGCCGGTGCAGTTACCGTAACACCTGTAGAAGATGCCTCGAATTCATAATCTTTATGGCTTTCATAATCGCCGCATTCTTCCAGGGATGCTTTCCATCCTTCCAGTGCAGTTGCGAAAGTGTCTGCTTCCATCTGCACACCGGTCTGGCTTTCAAACTGTGCCATCAGATATCCCTGATTCCAGTCTGACATCTCTGTGATCTGGTCGCTTGTGATGGATCCGCTCTCAATGATATCAAAAACAGCATCACAAGACTGGATCAGTGTATCTTTGTCATAGCTGACGGTCTTGGCATTCCCGCAGCCTGCAAGGCCGAGCACAAGTACCAGAACTGCGACTACTAAACTAATCTTTTTCTTCACTTTGCTTCACCTCGCTAAATTGTTCCGTGTTTTTTGGATGGTCTTTCTTCCCTTTTTGTAAATAACATCTCAAATGCACCGATCACATATTTTCTGGTATCTGCCGGTTCGATGATGGTATCTACATATCCTCTTCCAGCTGCGGAAAGCGGGCTTGACTGAAGTGCTTTGTATTCTTCTGTCTTTGCTTTTAATGTATCTGCATCTGCATCTGTGTACATGATCTTCGCAGCCATGTCTGCTGCCATCATTCCGATCTCAGCTTCCGGCCATGCGTATACCATGTCTGCTCCGATTGCTTTGCTGTTCATTGTCACATATGCGCTTCCGAATGCTTTACCTGTGATCACATTGACTTTTGGTACAGTTGCATCTGCAAATGCATAAGTGAGAGCTGCCATCTCTCTTGCAAGGTTCTTTTCTGAGCATGCAGTTGCCTTGAGTCCCTTTACATTTGTAAGTGTGAGTACCGGAATTCCGAATGCATCACAGAATTTAACGAAAGCTGCTGCTTTCTTGCATCCCATTGCTGAGAGTGTGCCGTCGAATTCTTCTGCTGTGTTGCCTTTTTCATCGTATACTTTTGAGCGGTTGGCAACAGCACCTACTGTCATTCCGTTCAGGCGGATGAATCCTGTTACCATATCTTTTGCATAAGCTTTCTTTGTCTCAATGAATACACCATTGTCAGAGATCATAGAAAGAGCAAGTGCTGCATCTTCTGCTGCATTCTCAAGATCTGCACATACTCTGTTCAGATCATCTGTGCATTCATCATATGCATCGTTGTCTTCGTTGTTAGCCGGAAGAATTGCTACGAGTGAGCGGATCTCGCCAAGAATTTCTTCTTCGCTTCCTACGCCGTCAACGATTCCGGATTCTTCACTCTGGAATTTTGCGCTTGCTGTATCGCATTTGTCCGCGGTGTTGCCCGGAATGGTGTTCGGAGAGTTTACGAATAATTTTCCGTTCTCTGCCATGAATGTAAAATCAGAAAGTGCTGCTGCCGCTGCCAGTCCACCACCGCAATTGCCGAATACTGCTGTGATCTGTGGAATTACGCCAGAAGCCATAGCCTGTTTGTAATAGAAGCTTCCGAATGCGTTCAGTGCGTCAGTTGCTTCCTGAAGACGAAGTCCTGCGCAGTCAATCAGACCGATCACCGGTGCGCCCATCTTCATTGCCATATCATAAATGTTCGCAATCTTCTTTGCGTGCATCTCACCGATGGTTCCGTTCAGTACAGATGCGTCCTGGCTGTATACATATACCAGGTTTCCATCGATTACACCGTAACCTGTGATGACGCCATCTGTCGGAGCTTTTTTCTCCTGCATGTTGAAATCTGTTGCTCTTGCAGTTACCTGTCCACCGATTTCAACAAAGCTTCCCTCATCGAGCAAATTGGCAATTCTTAAGCTCGCCGGGTTTGATGATGTTGTGTTGCTCATAAATCTAGCCCTCCATTTTTATAAATTTAATAATTAAATCAAATTTTCTGCCGTGTATATTATACTTGCTTTCTATGCAATACGCAACTGTTTTTGATAAGTTTTCTCTTATTTTGTTAAATTTTCGACAAGTAATTTTCACGTGCAAAAAAGCCTCTGCAACGCAGAAGCCTTTTCTTACATAAACATATTCCCTGTTCCGACATAACGGATGCCGTCTTCAAAGACTCTTTTTCCGCCAAGTGTAACAAATTTTACATCTTTTAATCTGGTGATATCCCTGCTTAAGTCACCGCCAACTACCAGAAGATCTGCATCCAGTCCTTCGGCAACAAGTCCGCGTTCTTTTTCCACACCCAGAACCTTTGCCGGATTGGAAGTTGCCACCTGTACTGCCTGCACCGGTGTAATTCCGTATTCCACCATATATTGCAGTTCTCTCGGAAGCGGTAAGAGCGGAGAACGATACATCACCATATCGGTGCCGGCAAGAACCGTCACACCCGTATCATAAAATTCTTTAAAATGATCCCGGTACGCTTTGTATGCCGGTTCAAAGAATTCATAATTTGCCATCTCTTTTTGCATGACCGGATCACTGACCGGTGCATCGCCATTCTTCTCGATATTTTCCTTGCACAGTTCATAGAGATAAGTATATGCCATGATAGTCGGTGTCCAGGCAATACCTTTTTCTGCCATCTGCTTTGCATGATCCAGCGTCATAAAGGTTCCATGTTCGATCGTGTCAAATCCGGCATCAATACACATCTGGATCCCCGGATTGGTTCCGGCATGCACGCCACACTTGATTCCTCTTCTGTGGCATTCATCCACCGCCGCATCCAGTTCTTCCTGGGTAAGCTCCGGATACGATTCGCGGTTGGTGGTCAGGATCTTCACCCATTCCGCACCGTCGCGAACCTGCTTACGGATTTCTTTACGGATTGCCCACGGACCGTCCGCTTCCTCGACTTCATCCCAGGCATGTCCGCCCGTCATGCAGATTCCGGTATCCGTATGCACGATTCTCGGGATCACGATAAATTCCTTCTTTTCTGCCAGTTTCAGATTCTTGCATACACCATGTGCAGAAGACATATCCCGCACCGTGGTGATCCCTCTTTCAAATGCAGCCTGCGCATGCTGCAACGCATATAACATGATCAGCTGTGCCCCATAATTAAAGCTGTCCGGCTGGGAATAGCCGTATGCAAGATGCGCATGCATATCCATAAGTCCCGGAAGAAGTGTCGCATCACCATATTCCTTAACTTCCTCCTGCGGAAATTCTTTCAGCAGCTCTTCTTTTGATGCGATTTTTCCGATCTTGCCGTCCTCTCCAATATAGACTGCCTTATCCGTAAGAACGGTCTTTCCATCTCCTGTAATCAGATATTTCGTACTGATAATCATCCCTTGGTCCCTCTTTTATTCCTTTATTTTTCAAATACACGCAGCCCTTTCATGCTGCCCCTCTCTCGTCGCATTCATTCTTTAATATTTTAAAGTGCAACCATTTTGAAGTGTATTATACTTGTTTTTTTAAACCGACGCAACCGTTTTCCATAGAATCTGTTAAATATTTTGCATTTTTTAATCCGTTTTACGTCCAAAACTTTATACGGATACACTTGCACTTTTCATTTTACTCACAACATCGTTTAACAATCAATATTAAAATTTTTGCGATTCCCAGGTCTGCGTCCAAAGATTACAGCGACAGATTTAAAAAAATATAGGGGTGAAGGCACTTATTGTGCAATGGAGATGAGACTCAAAAATTGTGGAAGCCTCTGCTGACACAATTTTCGCTTTCAGAGGCTCATCGGAATGGTTTGCACAATGGACTTCACCCCTATATTTTTTTAATCTGCCTCACTACCTCCCTTTCGCAGGCCGTCCCCACAAAAAAGGAAACCCTTATCCGGCAAACCACCAGATAAGGATTTCCTCAATTCTTTATACTTTTTTAGGATGACAACATTTGTATTACAATGTGATCAGAGCATCTGTAATATTTGTAATTCTGCGGTATCCATCTTCTGTGATCAGGAAATCATCTTCCTGACGGACGCCGCCGATTCCCGGAATGTAAATTCCAGGTTCGATCGTATGAACCATTCCCGGCTGAAGGGTCACTTTACTGCCGGTACAGATATACGGCTGTTCATGAATATCCAGTCCGAAGTTGTGTCCCGGACCATGTGGAATATGATAGCCTGCATCTTCTACTACCTTCACGATGATATCTCTGAGCTCGCCCATAACCATTCCCGGTTTCAGGCTGTTCTGACCAGCATCCTTTGCTTTTCTGACTACGTCAAACATCTTGTAAAGCTCCGGATTTTTGGCTTTCCCTACTGCAACAGTACGGGTAATATCCGAGCAGTATCCGTGATAATAAGTTCCGAAATCAATCGTCACAAAATCACCAAGCTGGATTTTTCTATCGGATGCTGTCGCATGACAGTTTGCTCCGTTATCCGGACCAGATGCTACGATCGTCTCGAAGCAGAATCCGGAGCCGCCACGGCTTCTGAACTGATATTCCAGTTCATTTGCAATATCGATCTCTGTAACGCCCGGTTTGATCACATCAAGCAGTGCATAGAAAGATCTCTCTGAAATCCGGCATGCCTGTTCGATCGTCTCGATTTCTTCCGGTGTCTTGATCGCACGTAAAGGCTCTACATAAGACCCTTCGGAAACGAATTTGGTATCAGGCGCCTGACTTACCAGATCCTGATAATCATCAAACGTAAGATCTGCTCCACAGATTGCGCACTGTTTTACCCCTGCTTCTGCCGCCAATTTACCGGTCTGGCTGAAGTAATTCAGTCCTTCACCGTAGACAACAACTTCAAATCCTTCTGTTTCCTGTGCGGCCTGGAATTCAAACCGTCCGTCGGTTACAAAATAGTTTTTCTTTTCTGTCAGAAGCAGGACTGCAACTCCATATTCTCCGGTAAAGCCGGTCAGATACTTGATGTCGCTGCCTTTGCTGATCACAATTCCGTCATGACCATTTTTCTTTACAGCATCTACAATTTTCTGTATGCGTGTATTCATTGTTCCATCTCCTACTGAATGAAATCCCAGTTGAATTTCATATTTTTATCATATGATTTGTATGGTTTTCCATCAATATCATAGATGTTTACATTATAATGCCAAGGTTCCGGAAGTGTCTTCTCCGGATAAATGTGCTTCATCAGCTCATATCCTTCCGGATCATAGACCTTCAGTTCCTCTCTTGTGTTGACCGGTCCGCGGATACCATCCCATCGTCCGTCAACACCTTCCTGCATGACATTGAACCAGACAGTACTTAAGGTTGCAAAATACTCTTCGTAATTGCTGATCGCATAAGTGTCCGGCCACAAACCATTGTCGCTGGCATGCTGATATGCTTTCCGGATCATGTCTGCAAGCGTCTGGTCTTTCAGACCATTCATTCCAACCAGATGGATCGCATGTCCGAATTCATGCACAAGGATCATCTCATTTGGATAACTGGTTGCATATCTTCCGGTTCTGAGACGGATTACATTTGCCTCTGAAATAGAGGATGCCGGATTCGTCATCTCACCGCCGTAACCTGCCACGTGGCGGGTTGCAAGCAGATATCCCATTCTGTGCTCCGGGACATCATAAGCATTCTCAAGCAGTCCGAACACAGATACCTCTGCACCTCTGCGGACAAGCTCTTCTGCTACTTCCGGGATCTTTTCAAGCATCATATCAATAATTGCAAGTGCTTTATCCACTACAGCCGGTGTTGTTTTTTCTCCGGCTTTTACTACAATGCCGGAGGTCCCTTTTTTGCGGACTACATAATATGGCTGATACACGGTCTGGTAGACCTTTTCATTGTCTACCGGTCTGTCTTTTACATCAGTCAGCTTTCCGACAACCTGTACGGTAACCTCTCCTGCACATTCCGGATCAACCGGATGAACCAGGGAAAGTGTGGTACGCATGGATTCTTTCTGGTATACCGTACCATAATCCCATGTCATATCACTGGTCCAGTGTACCAGTTCCTGTACTTCCCCTTTGTATTTTACCAGATAATCGTTTTCATTATCAGCACGGCGCATCTGTTCGCCCCAATAAATCTCAATTCTTCTGTCATCGATCAGAATGACTTTTTCGACCGGTGCATAATTACAATTCTCTGACATTTATTTTTCATCCTCCTGAAACATAAACTTATTTCCTAATCTTTTATGCTTCTGCGTTCTTGTCCAGTCCCATTCCGACTGCAAGCTTTTTACTGAAGATTGCTACAACCGCACCGACTGCACATACACCTACACCGATTGCTACGAAGAACGGAATTTCGCTTCCTTCTTTGTAGAAGTTTGTAAGCAGCGTGTTAAGAGCAGCTCCTGTAGACTGTGACATTGACCAGATTGTCATCATCTGTGTCATGAATGCCTTCGGTGCTGCAACAGCCGTGATTGAGTAACCGATCGGGCAGGTAAATCCTTCACCAAGCATCAGGATTGCATAGAATAATACGATCCACCATGCACTGACTTTTGCATCTCCAGGATAGATTACATAGAGGAGTGCAATGATTAAAGCTCCAAATCCCCAGAAGATTGTTCCGATACCCATCTTTGTGGTTCCATATGGCTGTTTCTTTCCGAGTTTTGTCCATACTGCTGTCAGGATACTTCCGATGATAACTGCAAATACTGCTGGGATTGTCTGCATAGATGCTGCAGGCACTTCCATTCCGAACAGTACACGGTTAACCTTTTCTTCATAGAAGATTGCAAGGATTGAAATTGTCTGTGTCCAGATCAGCAGGGTAACTGCGTTACAGATGAACGGCGGAACCAGGCAGAGGATTTTCTTCTTCTCATGTGGCTCTGTCTTTTTACTTTTGTAAATAACTACCAGGTATACGATCGGGATAATGATCGATACAGTACTGATTACATTTGAGAATACAGAAATACTTAATGTTCCTGTTGCAAAAAGCGTTGCAAGAACAACTGCGCAGATAACAAGTACAATGATCATCTTTGTGATGAAAGAACGTTTCTTATCATCCGGAAGCGGATCATCCGGTTCAATACCGATATTACCGAAGAACGGTTTGTATGTAACTGCATATACAACGATACCCAGGAATGCAAGGACTGCACATGCCGCGAATGCTACATGGTATCCGAGTGCTGCTGCGATTGCACCGGAAAGTACCGGAGCTGCTGCACCAATGTTGGAAATTACGTAAGAAATCGTGTAAGCGCTGTCACGTCTTCCATCGGATTCATCATAGAATTTTCCAAGAAGAGCATCCAGACATCTGCCACCGAACATCGGTCCGATTGCCAGACATCCCATAGCGATTCCATAGCCAGGAACGCCAAGTGGTAATGCAAGGCATACATATCCAATAAATGAAAGTGATCTTGCTATAAATAAAGACTTCCGGCATCCTAAGATACGGTCGCAGACAAAACTTCCGACAATACCTGTCAATACGACAACCGTTGAATATAAAGAGATCAGCTGTGCTGCATTTGCCTTGCTGAATCCAAGTCCTTCCGGTGCATTTGCGTATAAGTAGTAAATCAGTACCGCACTCATCGCATAGTTTGCAAAAGAGTTACAAAGCTGCATAAAGCTCAGGGTTCCCACACCCTTTGGCTGTCCTAAAAAGGCGGTTTGTTTTCTTAACGCCTCATCATGTTCGTTCATTATTTTTCCCTCCAAAATAACCTTTTGTATTCATTCAACAAAAAACAATCGTTAATTTTTCCCCATCCTCAGATGTCTTCACTCCTCCTTGTTTCATAATTTTTAACTTTTGTTTTTTATTTTGAACATACAAGTATCTTACTTTTTTTGTTAACTTTGTCAATATTTTCGTCTGTAAATATGAAATTTTGTTCACATTCATAAACATTGACAAAAAAGAACGCAAAAAACGTCTTTTTCCCGTTTTTTGCGCCCTTTTTTCATCATTTTTATGTATTATTTATTTCTGGTTGCGGAACTGTACCGGTGTGATATTGTACGCCTTCTTGAAAAGTCTGTTGAAATGCTCTACATTCTGATATCCAACGGTCAGTGCAATATTTTCAACGGTCATGCTGCTGCTCTTTAACAGGGCACGTGCCTTTTTCATTCTGACTTTTTTGACAATATCCCCGAAAGTCATTCCGGATTTTTCTTTGATATATTTAGAAAGATACGGTTTGGACAGGAAGAATTTTTCTGCCAGATCATCTAAAGATACATCCAGATAATTTGCCTGGATATAGTTCATGATCTCTACCATTCTTTCATCTTTACATTCATTCACATTCTTCAGTTCATCGATCTTATTGACAGCAACTGTCAATGCCTCAATAGAAGCTTTGATGATATCGGCATCAATTCCGACTCCCCAGTAGGTCTTTCCATTGCAGATGACACCTACATAAGCACATGCCTTGGAAGAAGAACCTCGTGTCAGGGAATGTTCCTCGTAGAAGCTCAGTTCATAGCTGATACCAAAGTACTGTTTGATCGCATTGCTGACTGCGTCGAGACGTCCGTTACCGCCTGCTGTTACCACACGTTTTCCATTTGCATGGGAAATGGTTGCATCTGCTATAATACCATCTTCCTGTTTGAAGTGGCATTCATCGATAGAGAAGATTCCTTTGTAATTTACATAATGATCTTCAAAAATGTGGTATACCCAGTCCGGAGTCAGCTCCTTATGTGCTTTATCGGATACATCTTTTACCATGTAGCCGACTTCTTCACGCATTTCTTTCGGAACGCTGATGCCAAAGTTCTGTTTCAGAATGTAGCTTACACCGCCTTTTCCTGACTGGCTGTTGATACGGATAACATCTTTATCGTAAGTTCTTCCGATGTCCTTCGGATCGATCGGCAGATACGGTACGGTCCAGTGATCTCTTTCTTCCGCTTCACGCCATGCCATACCTTTTGCGATGGCATCCTGATGGGAACCGGAGAATGCGGTAAATACCAGATCTCCTGCATATGGCTGTCTTTCATAGACATGCATTCTGGTCAGGCGTTCGTAGATTTCACGGATCTTTGGAATGTCAGTGAAATCCAGTCCCGGATCTACACCCTGCGAGAACATATTGAGTGCCAGTGTCACGATATCCACGTTACCGGTACGTTCTCCATTTCCAAATAAGGTTCCTTCGATACGGTCTGCACCTGCAAGAATACCCATTTCAGCAGTTGCCACGCCGCATCCACGGTCGTTGTGTGGGTGAAGGCTGAGTACCACGCCATCACGGTATTTCAGATTCTTATCTACATATTCTACCTGTCCTGCAAATACATGCGGCATTGCGTTTTCTACGGTTGTCGGAATGTTGATGATTACTTTTTTGTCTTTTGTCGGCTGCCATACATCCAGTACTGCATTGCAGACATCCACTGCATAGTCCACCTCTGTTCCTGAAAAGCTTTCCGGACTGTACTCGAAAGTAAAGTTTCCTTCTGTCTGATCAGCAAGCTGTTTCAACAGCTTTGCTCCGTCGATGGCGATTTGTTTTACCTGTTCTTTGTCTTTTTTGAAAACCTGTTCTCTCTGTGCAACAGAGGTTGAGTTGTACACGTGGATCACAGCATGTGGTGCTCCCTGTACAGCTTCGAAGGTACGTTTGATGATGTGCTCTCTTGCCTGTGTCAGTACCTGGACAGTCACGTCATCCGGGATCATGTCTTTTTCGATCAGGGTACGCATGAACTGGTACTCTGTCTCAGATGCTGCCGGGAATCCGACTTCGATCTCTTTGAATCCCACATCGACCAATAACTGGAAGAATTCCAGCTTTTCATCCAGACTCATCGGCTCAATCAGTGCCTGGTTTCCATCACGCAGGTCAACGCTGCACCAGATCGGCGGTGCGTCTACATAATCTTTTTTCACCCAATCATATTCAAATTTCGGAGGCATAAAATATTGTCTCTCGTATTTTTTACAATTTTCCATTTTGTTTCTCTCCTTTTATTTAATTGGAAAGGGCGGCATCTGCTTTTTCTTCTGTTCATATGAAAAAACAAGAAATTTTTCATAAAAATCACACAATTTGCCTAATTCCTGACTTTTCACAAATATCCGTCAACTTTCTTGTCTTATTTTGTTGTCTAGCTAATGCTAACATATCTTATCGCGAAAGTCCATTGATGAATTTAAGCAATTTTCTTGATCTATTTTATTCTTCTCGTGTTTTAAAAATTAAATTGATAAAACATTTCACACATTTTCATGGCTATCCAGGTAAATGTTCTCCGTCTGACTGTTTCTTTTACAACAGCCTGGCATCTCCCCCATTTCTCCCCGTTTAAGAGATACGTGATCTGTCCGACCGGTGTTCCGCTTTTCACCGGCGCATCCAGTTTTTCCGGTACTTCTGTCTTTTCTTCTGCCACATCATCATCTCCGACCAGAATCTTACCCGGACTTTCTTTTCCTTTGATTTCCACTTCCACTGCTGCTTTTCCAAACAAACCATTTTGGGAAACACCGTTTTCCACGGGTATTTTCGAAAGCTCCGGTATTTTCCACACCTCATCATAACGATAATGTGCCATTCCGTACTCCATCAGTTTTCTGGTATCTGTCCATTTATAATTCTTGTTGTTTGGCCAGCCACAGGCAAGCAGTGCCACTACAAATGTACGATCCTCACTCTGCAAAGCCCCTACATAGCAATATCCGGCATCCCCGGTAAACCCTGTTTTCCCGGAAATCGCACCATCCATCATCTGAAGAAATGCATTGTGGTTGCTGCAGCTAAAATTTCCCTTTCCCTCAGCATCAGAAAAACTGTATACCGGCATTTGCGTGATCGCAAGAAATTCTGCAGCTTTGGGAGAACGCAGGACACAGTAGCTCATGATTTTTGCCAGATCTGCAGCTGAAATGCTGTGCACACCGCCCACATCCTCTCCATCCAATCCGTTTGGCGTAACAAAATGTGCCTCAGTGCATCCGATCTCTTCTGCCTTTTCATTCATCCACCCGGCAAATTGCGGAACGGATCCTGCAAGGTGTTCCGCGATCGCCACTGCAGAATCATTATGGGATTCCAGCATCAGGGAATATAGAAGATCCCCCAGATAAAACGCTTCCCCTTCGTGCATTCCCAGATGAACCTTCGGCTGTGCGACCGCATTTGCAGAGGCTGTCACCAGGTCCTTCGGATTTCCCTTTTCCAGCGCAAGAATGCAGGTCATGATCTTCGTTGTACTTGCCATCGGGCGCATTACATGCTCTTCTTTTCCGAGCAGGACCCTGCCGCTGTCCGCATCCACCAACGCAGCGGAACGGGCATAGAGCCGGGTAAGAAGCTGCTCCCTTTCCTGCTCACGGGTTTCTTTTTCCTGTGCAGTCTGCGCATCCGAGACCGGTTCCTTTTGCTGCGTAGTCTCCATTATCTGTGTCCGTTCATTTTCTTCCGCAGGCACTTTCCCGGATAAGACCTTACCCGGACTTTCTCCTGTGGATTCTCTCCATAGCATCTTTCCTTGAAAAATCTGCAAACTAAAAAAGAATACCATGCACGCTGCCAGAATCCCTCTTCTGGTCCGTGCCGGTATTCCATTCCTCTTCTTTTCTTTCTTTTTCATGTGCCCCAGTCTCCCTCCTGCTCTTTTCTGTTCCATTTTATGAACAGGGACGGGCGTTTATACTATGGATTCCATTTTAAATATTCAGCCGGATCTGTGCCTCATCTTCCGCTTCTTCTTTGAATGTCTCCAGCTTCTCCGGTTCAATGCCCGGGAGATCATCTAAAGACTGCACACTGAATCTGCGCAGAAATTCTTCGGTTGTTCCAAAAAGCAGCGGACGTCCCGGTGCATCAAGGCGCCCAAGCTCGCAGACCAGATTGTACTCGATCAGCTTGTTTACCGCATGATCCGATTTGACTCCGCGAATCTTCTCAATCTCCAGCTTGGTGATCGGCTGACGGTAAGCAATGATTGAAAGCGTCTCCAGCATGACATCTGTCAGGACATACTTTTTCGGCTGCTTTGCGATCCGGATCAGATACTCATACATCTCCGGTTTGCTACAGAGCTGATATGCATGATCCAGTTCGATGATCCGGATGCCACGCTCCTCTTTCTGATACTTGTCCATCATATTATGGATAAGTTTCTCCGTCGTCGGCACATCCTGCTCGATCGCGGATGCGATCTTACTCACCTCGACCGAATCTCCCATAGTGAACAGGATTGCCTCTATGATACTCTCCAACTGTTTTGTTCTCATTTTCTTCTATACTCCTTGCCACAGTCCCTCGTCCGATGTAATGATGATATCATCAAACGTATGTTCCTGATATACCTGTATCTCTCCTGTCTTCATCAGCTCCAGCACCGCCAGGAAGGTGACAATGATCTGTACCTTGGATGCCTGCTTTTTCAGGAGATCCCGGAAACTGAATCTGTGATGTACCTTTGCATACTCATAAACATATTCCAGTTTCTCCGGAAGCGTAACCTCTTCTTTCTCGATCTTGCCGAACTTACTTCGGATCGGATCCGTCTTATCTGCCTGTCTTTTCAGGATATCCTGAAAAATATCATTCAGCTTCGTCAGGGTCAGCCCGTCAAGAAGCGTATCCAGATCTACCGGTTCTTCGTATTCCTTTACTTCATCCGGAATGGTCGCTCCCTTATAGAACAGCTTTTCTCCGTCCACCTGGCGGTCACGCAGTTCATAAGACATGTATTTGTACATCTTGTACTGCAAAAGCTGCTCTACCAGTTCCTGACGCGGATCTTCTTCCTCGCCCTCTTCATTGACTTCCTTTGGAAGAAGCATCTTGCATTTGATGTCCAGAAGTGTCGCCGCCATGACCAGAAATTCACTCATGACATTCAGGTCTGCTCTGTCCATCGCCTGGATATATTCCATATACTGGTTGGTGATCTCTACGATCGGAATATCGTAGATGTCTATTTTATTTTTATCGATCAAATGTAAGAGCAGATCCAGAGGTCCCTCAAAAACCTGCAGCTTTACCGGTATTCCTTTTCCCATAGATATCCTTTCCAGTCAAATTGTCGATAACCTTATTTATTATACAGGAAAGCCGGGATGATATCAAGTACGACTAACTCTGCCGGATTCCAGAAGCGGAAATTGATCGTGTGGGTTCCGAGCCCTTTGCTGACCACAATATATTTCCCGTCTTTTTCATAACAGTCCCCGCTGTAGCGTGGAAACAGACGGAACTGCGGACTGATCACACCGCCAAGCAGTGGAAGTCTGGCAATCCCGCCATGTAAATGTCCGGACAGCACCAGGTCTGCTCCCCACTTCCAGTAGGTTTCTGCGTAAAGCGGATGATGTGCCATTAAAATGCAGTATGCGTCCGTCTCTGCACTGCCAATCCGTTCTTCCATCTCGCCAGTCGTAAGCGGACACACCTTCCATCCTTTTTTATAGCATCCAAATGGAAGCTCCATCCCATATAAGCGCAGCTTCATCCCGTTTACCGGGATCTCTTCTGATCCATTCACCAGGACATGAATCCCTGCCTTTTTCAGTTCATTCTCATAATATCCATATTCTTTGCCGTAAATCTCCGGCTGCTCATGCATTCTCTGCTCATGATTGCCATTACAGCACCAGACCGGTGCGATCTGTGGAAGTTTTTTCATCAAATCCGCTGCCGGTGTCCAGTCTCTTCCGGCTTTCCCGACCAGCATATCGCCGCCTGCCAGGATCAGATCCGGCTTTGCTTCCCTGATCGCCAAAAGCAGCTCCTCATTCTCTTTTCCATAGACATGATTATGCAGATCACTTAAGAAAGCAATCCGTACTTTTCCGGCATCTCCCTTTATTTTACTGGTTCTGATCCGGTATCTTGTAATCTTGAAGCAGTGCAGCTCCCGCCATACTTCTGCAAGAACTGCTGCTGCAAAAATCACCAGTATCAATACGATAATCCCTGTTGCCTTCATCTCTTCCCTCTTTCGTTATACCATCATTTCTTCCAGAATTTTAAGGAATGCGCCCCCAAATGTCAACTCCCCGACACCTTCTGTCGCATAAACCGGAACGCTTCCGATGGTTTTCTCATTCAGCCGGTAAATGACTTCTCCAATCTGGTCGCCTTTCTTTATCGGGGCAGTCTGTTTCTGTATCTGTACCTCTTTTTCCACGGCAGACAGATCTGATCCACTGGTATCCACATACCGGAAGCCCTCCAGCGTCTCTCCCTTTGCCTTCTCCTGCATTCCATGTTTCACTTCGGCATACACAATTTTTTCCAGTGCCTTTTCATCCTGGTAAATACTGCATTTCCCAAAGCCATAGTTTAACATGGCAATGGCATCCTTTATCCGTGTCTTAGAATCCGGCTCTGCCATCACAACCGCAATCATATTGACCCCGTCTTTTCTTGCCGTTGCAGACAGGCAGAACTTCGCACCGCTTGTGGATCCGGTCTTCAGTCCGGTTGCGTATTCATACTGCCGGATCAGTTTGTTGGTATTACTCAGTCCGAATTCACTGCTGCCCTTTGCCGTAGTGTGGGTAATATTTTCCATCCAGATCGTTGAGTAGTCCTCGATCTGTGGATACTTCGTGATCAGTTCCCGTGACATCAGTGCAATATCTCTCGCTGTCGTCAGATGCCCTTCCGTGTCCAGTCCATTACAGTTGACAAAATGGGTATTCGTCATTCCAAGTCCTGCCGATCTCTGATTCATCTTTTCCACAAAAGCCGGTTCACTCCCGGCAATCTTTTCTGCCATCGCCACGCAGGCATCATTGGCACTTGCCACAGCAATGCACTTGATCATTGTATCCACAGTCTGCTTCTCACCAGCTTCCAGAAATACCTGAGATCCGCCCATCGATGCAGCATACTCAGAAGTTGTGACTTCGGTATCCGGCGTGATCGTTCCGTCTGCCAGTGCATCAAAGATCAGAAGCAGCGTCATAACCTTTGTCACACTCGCCGGGGGCTTTTTCTCATCCGCATTTTTTTCTAAGAGAACCTGACCTCCGGAAGCTTCCATAATAACTGCGGACTCAGCAGATAGTTCCAGATCGGTCAGATTGCCCGAATTGTCTCTGTTCGTCTGCTCCGGATCCTCCTGCCGGATCACATCCTGCATAGCTTTCGGTCTTTCTCCCGGCTCGAAAACATCTGCCGCCCGGACCGGGATCCCATATACGGTCTGCACGCACAGAACCATGCCAAGCAGACCTGCCAGAAATTTGCGCATCATAAGACTCCTTTTTTCCATCCATCGATATTATATAAATAAGCCTTCTGACAGGAAAATAGAACCTTTCTTTACACTTCCCGGTTCATTTTTTCGCCTTCCTCATTGAACCAGTCCATTGCCTGACAGATTCCTTCTTCTGCAAATGGGAATTCTCTCTTTGTGATCTTTTCCTGCGGAATCTTATCATAAATAAACGGTCCTTCCCAGATACTTCCGACAAGAATCGTTTCTGAATTTTCCTCATCGGTCTTTTTTTCTTCTTTCGCCAGGCGATAGTTCATTTTTCCCATACTTCCGTTAAATTTCGCTTTTTTATAAAAATTCAGCGGAAAAAGCTGCATTCTTTCTAACATATTTTTCACCTCAAAAACCGGCACAGAAACTGGGGGATTTCTGTGCCGGTACTCTATTTTTTATACAATTATATCAATAAGTCGGAGGAATGTCTATACTATGCAGTCTTCTGATCTACCTCATATTTTGCAGCAGCTTCGTTGATTGCATCTCTCATGATCTCGATTGCCTGATCTACGTGTTCTTTTGCAAGGATCAGTGGCGGGATCATACGGTTTACGCTGTCGCCGATCGCTGTGATCAGAAGTCTTCTTCTGAAGCATGCCCATTTTACTTCAAGAGCGATCGGAATATCGTATTCGCATCCTACCAGAAGTCCTTTTCCTCTTGCTTCTTTTACATGTGGAAGCTCTGCAAGTTTTTCTTTCATGTATTCACCCATTACTTTTGCATTTCCACTTAAATCTTTGTCGAGGATTTCAGAAATAGAAGCAAGAGATGCGGCACATGCAAGTGGATGTCCACCGTATGTAGAGCCATGTGTTCCTGATGTAAATACTGCAGCTACTTTTTCGCTTGCGCAGCATGCACCGATCGGCATTCCGCCTCCCATAGCTTTTGCCATCGTTACACAGTCAGGTTTTACACCATATCCCATGAATGCCATTGGAGATCCTGTACGTCCCCATCCGGTCTGTACTTCATCGAGAAGGAGAAGCATACCTCTTTCATCACAGAGTTTACGAAGTCCTTCGATAAATTCCTGTGTTGCCGGATGTACACCACCTTCGCCCTGTACCGGCTCGATCATGATCGCGATCGTGTTATCTGTTACTTTTGACTTGAAATCTTCAAGGTTGTTATATTCTGCGTAGGAGAATCCCGGAAGCATCGGTTTGAATCCAAGCTGGCATGCGTTATCCGGCTGTCCTGTTGCGGAAAGTGCTCCGTATGTTCTTCCGTGGAAACCATTGATTGCTGTTACGATATGGTAATGTTCCGGGCCATATTTTTCAACGCCGTATTTTCTTGCCATCTTGATCATACATTCGTTGGCTTCTGTTCCTGAGTTCTGGAAGAAAATCTTATCCATTCCGATTGTGTCACAGATCTTCTTTGCGAGAAGTGCCTGTGGAATTGTGTATGGGTAATTGAATGTATGCATGATGTCATCAAGCTGGTCTTTTACTGCTGCGACAACCTTCGGATTTCTGTTACCTGGTGTATTTACGGCAACTCCACCATAAAAGTCGAGGTAAGCTACCCCTTTTTCATCGTAGAGATACATACCTTCTGCACGTTCTGCGATAAAATCATATCTTGCATAGGTTTCTACCATATATTTTTTTACAATGTCCTTTAATTCTTCTGCTGTGAGTCCTGTGTCTTTGAGTTTCATAAGAATCTCCTCGCTTTCCTTCTTTTGATCATATACTACTTCATGCTATTCGTTCCGGACTTCGAATAAAAATGTGTAAAAGAATGTGCCTTTTGTTTAGCAGGAAATCCATTCGGAATTTACCGCTAAACAAAAAGACGCCATGTACTAACTGTACATGACGTCCTTGTCGTTTACAAGACACAGTATAGACCACAGTCTATAGTTTTGTCAACAACAATTATGTCAAAAATTTATCTTTCATTTTGTCTTTTGCTTGTTCAATCTGCTGTATTTGTTCCTCATCCATGCTTTCCTGAAGATTTTCTTTCTTCTGGCGATAAATTGTCGCGGAAAAATCCATAATGTATCCAATCAGGATCAGATTGCCAATTACACGCCCTGCACGAACCGGTATCATGGCAACAAACGCTGCAACTATGTTCTGCAGGAACATAAAAAGGAACAACGTATAGAATCCCCATGCGATCGAACTCTCCAGACAGATGATTCCCCTGTAGTTAAATGGCTTCTCATGGTAATCCCACCAGATCTCACCGAAAATGCGCTTCATCACAAGTGCCGTCAGAAATTCCAACGTCGTTGCAAGAAACGATCCCAGGAAAAACAGCAGTATACTATTGTCGCTATACGGACGTAATACAAAAAACACCGTAAGAGCACCAAACCCGTAGATCGGGCAAAACGGACCTTTTGCAAATCCCCTGTTCGTAATCTTATGATTACAAAATGACATATAGATGGATTCCACCAGCCATCCCATCATGCTGTAAGTCAGAAACCACATCACAACCTCATATCCATCTATTCCAAATATTATCCTATTCCACCACATAAAATTTTCCTGTAAAAATGGAGGGTTTATGAATCATAAACCCTCCATTATTGTTCTGCACATATTAGTTATATTTACGTTTTCTAGCAGCTTCAGATTTCTTTTTACGTCTAACGCTTGGTTTTTCGTAATGTTCTCTTTTGCGAATCTCCTGCTGAATTCCTGCTTTGGCACAGTTTCTTTTGAATCTGCGTAAAGCACTATCTAACGTTTCGTTTTCTTTAACGATTACATTTGACATAGTCTCACACCTAACCTCCCCTCCAGCCTGGTATTGTGCATCATACGACTGTTCGGGTATATTTATTGCACTACATTAGATTATATCATATTTTTCATCTCAGTCAAGAATTTTTTGAAAAATAGGAAAAATATGCATAAATCTGTCATTTTCCGGCATTATTTTATCTGTTCTGCCAGTACCTCTTTGACTTTTGCAAGGGCATCCGGGATTCCAGCCGGGTTCTTTCCGCCAGCCTGTGCCATGTTCGGACGTCCACCGCCGCCACCACCTACACAGGAAGCGATTGCCTTGATCAGGTTGCCTGCGTGAGCACCCTTCTTCATTGCTTCATCTGTTGCTGTAGCCATCAGGCTTACCTTGCCGTTCGCGCTGGATGCGATCACGACCACGCCTTCTCCGATCTTCTCCTTGAGCTGGTCTCCAAGGTCACGCAGTCCGTTCATGTCCATATCTTCTACGCTAACAGCAATCACTTTTACGCCGGCTACTTCTTCTACCTGATCCATCACATCACCCATGGCATCTTTTGCGAGCTTGCTCTTCAGGCTTTCTACTTCACTGTGAAGTTCTTTGTTCTCAGCCTGAAGGTGTGCAATCTTCTCAGACACAGTATCCGGAGTTGCTTTCAGGAGCTTGGCTGCTTCATGAAGCAACTGTTCCAGTTCTCCATAATAATCCATCAGTCCTTTGGATGTAAGTGCTTCGATACGGCGTACCCCTGCTGCCACACCACTTTCAGACAGGATCTTGAATGCTCCGATCTCGCTTGTATTGGCAACATGTGTACCACCACAGAACTCAATAGAGTAATCTCCCATATTTACAACACGGACGATGTCGCCGTACTTCTCACCGAACAGAGCCTGTGCTCCGGTCTTTCTTGCTTCTTCGATCGGCATGTTCTTAATGACAACCGGCAGAGATCTGGAAATGCTTTCATTTACCATATCTTCTACTTTCTGCAGTTCTTCCGGTGTCATTGCCGAGAAATGAGAGAAGTCGAAACGAAGTCTCTTGTCGTCTACATAAGATCCGGACTGTTCTACATGTGTACCAAGTACGGTACGGAGTGCTTTCTGAAGCAGATGGGTCGCACTGTGGTTTCTTGCACAAAGCACACGTCTCTGCGAATCAACGGTCAGAGTAACCTGATCTCCAACCTTCATCATACCCTTTGCCATATAACCGATATGACCGATCTTGCCACCAAGCATCTTCTTCACATCTTCCACAACAAATTCACCGTCACCGCATTTGATCACACCGTGGTCGGCTTCCTGTCCACCGCTTGTTGCGTAGAACGGAGTCTCATCTACAAAGATGGTTCCTCTCTCACCGTCAGAAAGAGCGTCTACGATCTCATCTTCTGTGGTAAGTACCGTAATCTTCGATTCATATTCCAGATGCTCGTATCCGACAAACTTAGAGGTTACAGACGGATCAATGGATTCGTATACGGTTGCATCTGCTCCCATGTAGTTCGTTGCCTTACGTGCTTTTCTTGCAGTCTGGCGCTGAACTTCCATTGCGGCTTTAAATCCCTCTTCATCAATATCCATACCTTCTTCTTCCAGAATCTCTTTGGTAAGATCGATCGGGAATCCATAGGTATCATATAATTTGAACGCATCTTCTCCGGACAGAGTCTTTGTTCCTTCTTCTGCCATCTTTTCTTTCATCTCATTCAGAATGACAAGCCCCTGGTCGATGGTCTTCTCAAACTGCTCTTCTTCCTTGCGGATGACATTCATGATAAAGTCTTTCTTTTCTTCCAGCTCCGGATATCCGTCTTTAGAGCCTTCGATCACAGTTGCAGCAAGATCTGTAAGGAATCCCGGTGCAACGTTCAGAAGTCTTCCGTGACGGCATGCACGGCGGAGAAGACGGCGAAGAACATATCCTCTTCCTTCATTAGACGGCATAATACCATCAGAGATCATGAAAGATACAGAACGCACATGGTCTGTGATTACACGCAGAGATACGTCTGTGCTTTCATTATCTCCATAAGATACTCCTGCGATCTCACATACCTGGTCACGCAGTGCTTTTAAAGTATCAATATCGAACATAGAGTCTACATCCTGTACGATACATGCAAGTCTCTCAAGTCCCATACCGGTATCAATATTCTTCTGCTTCAGTTCGCTGTAGTTTCCATGTCCATCATTGTCGAACTGTGAAAATACGTTGTTCCAGATCTCCATATAACGGTCACATTCGCAGCCTACTGTACATCCCGGTTTACCGCATCCGTATTTTTCTCCGCGGTCATAGTAAATCTCTGAACACGGACCGCACGGACCTGATCCATGCTCCCAGAAGTTGTCTTCTTTTCCGAAACGGAAAATTCTCTCCGGTGCAATACCAATCTCTTCGTTCCAGATCTTCCATGCCTCATCATCGTCTTCATATACGGACGGGTACAGACGATCCGGATCCAGTCCAACCACTTCTGTCAGGAATTCCCATGACCAGTGGATTGCTTCTGTCTTAAAGTAATCACCGAATGAGAAGTTACCAAGCATTTCAAAGAAAGTACCGTGACGTGCAGTCTTTCCTACGTTCTCGATATCTCCTGTACGGATACATTTCTGACAGGTTGTCACACGGCGTCTCGGTGGGATCTCCTGTCCTGTAAAATATGGTTTCAGCGGTGCCATTCCTGAATTGATCAGCAGAAGGCTGTTATCATTGTGCGGCACCAGCGAAAAGCTTTTCATTTTTAAATGACCTTTGCTCTCAAAAAAGTCAAGAAACATGCGTCTAAGTTCGTTAACTCCGTAAGCTTTCATCTTTATCCTCCTCGCTTCTATCAGCTAAATTCTAATTATAAAGAGATTTTGATGGCTTGTCAATATAATGGAATTTAAAAAGGAACCGCATTTTCTGCGATTCCTTCTTTTTTCCATTCTACTTAGTCTCTGAATTCTTTGCGTCTTTTCTTTCACGAAGCTTCTTGCCTGCAAAAACCCCTCCGACTGCAAACACTCCGATAAAGAGCATCTTCAATACCGTAGAGATCAGTGTTGAAAAAAATGCCATCTTGTCATGCCTCCCATGCTATCATTTTCTTTTCTCCTTGATTTATGCATATTATAGCATATACAAAAAAATTTTCCAAACTTTTTTAGCATTTTCACATACAATTTCGACCTTTTGTATCTGCCTTGCAGTTCCTACTCCACCATGCCAAAAAATTTCTGCGCATAGTGTACGGACTGCATGGCATCTTTTCCATAGAAATCTGCCCCGATCATATCCGCGTAATCCTGGTTCAGAACAGCCCCGCCTACCATGACTTTGCAGTCCGGTTTTTTCTCTCTTAAGAGTTTGATCGTCTCTTCCATGCTGACTACAGTTGTGGTCATCAGCGCACTTAAGCCTACCAAAGTGACATTCTCCTCAACTGCTTTTTCTACGATTGCCTCCGGCGGCACATCCTTTCCAAGATCGATCACATCAAAACCATAATTTTCAAGAAGAACTTTCACTATATTCTTTCCGATATCATGGATATCACCTTTTACGGTAGCAAGGATGATCTTCTCCTTCTTTTCTTCTTCCTGTCCGGATGAAGCAAGCACATCCTTGATAACTGCAAAGGCAATCTTCGCAGCATCCGCACTCATCAGAAGCTGCGGAAGGAAGACGGTTCCCTTTTCAAAACCTTCACCGACTACATTGAGTGCCGGGATCAGTTCCTCCTGGATGATATCCAGCGGTTCCCTCGTACCGATCAGGTCACGGGTGATATGATGCGCCTCTTCTTTCAGCCCTCTCTCGATCGCATATTTGAGTGTCATCTCAACGCCTGCAGCTTTTGGTGCATTTCCGGCTGCTGCAGCTGCCTGCGATGCCTGGACTGTCACCGTCTCTGTGGTTCCCGCATAAGTACTGATATAATTCGTACAATTTTCATCAAAGCCCATCAGTGCATTATAAGAACGATAAGCTTTCATCATATCTTCTGAGGATGGATTGATGATTCCTGCCGTCAGTCCGTTCTGCATTGCCATCGCATAGAAATAGCTGTTGACGATCGGGCGCCTTGGAAGTCCAAAAGAAATATTCGATACTCCAAGAACGGTTCTGACCCCGAATTCTTCCCGTACTCTCTTCAATGCTTCCAGGGTAACCTTTGCCCCGTCCTTTTCCGAACTGATGGTCATGGTCAGCACATCGATCACGATATCTTTCTTGTCGATTCCGTATTTGGCTGCTTCGTTGATGATCTTACCTGCAACACGCACACGACCTTCTGCATCCTTCGGAATCCCCTCTTCATCAATGGTCAGTCCGACAACCACACCGCCATATTTCCGGACCAGAGGAAAAACTTCGTCCATAGAAACCTGCTTTCCGTTTACAGAGTTGATCATCGGCTTTCCATTGTAGATACGCATTGCACGTTCCATAGCCTTTCCATCTACCGTGTCAATCTGAAGTGGAAGACTGGTCACGCTCTGCAGTTCTTTTACAACTTTTTCCATCATGGCAACTTCGTCAATATCCGGAAGTCCTACATTGACATCCAGAATGTGCGCGCCCTTATCCTGCTGCGTGATCGCTTCTTTCAGAATGTAGTCCATATCTTCATTTTTCAGTGCTTCTTTGAATTTTTTCTTTCCGGTCGGGTTGATTCTTTCTCCGATGATACGCGGCATATCATCCAGGATCACAGCCTGTCCATAAGAAGATACGATCGTATCATGCTTTTTCTCGATCTTGCGCAGCGGAAGATCTTTGCATTCTTCTACCAGCTTTTTAATATGCTCCGGTGTCGTTCCGCAGCATCCGCCGATCACACAGGCTCCTCCTTTTACAACCTCCTGCATGATCCGGGCAAACTCATCCGGCTCTACATCGTAATACGTTTCCCCGTTCTTCTGCTTCGGAAGTCCGGCATTTGGCTTCACAATGATCGGAAGGGAGGTATATCTTCTTAAATCGTTCAGGATTGGAAGCATCTGTTTCGGCCCAAGTCCACAGTTCAGCCCCAGTGCATCTACGCGGAGTCCTTCCAGCATTGCCACAACAGAAGGGACATCCCCGCCTGTCAGAAGCTTTCCTCTTTCATCAAAGATCATGGTTACAAATACCGGAAGAGAAGAATTTTCTTTTGCTGCAAGAATGGCTGCCTTTACTTCATAGGTGTCACTCATGGTCTCGATATGGATCAGGTCTGCACCGTACTTTTCTCCATAGCGGACGGCTTCTGCAAATGCTTCATAAGCATCATCAAAATCCAGATCTCCCATTGGTTTTAATAGCTTTCCGGTCGGTCCCATATCCAGTGCCACATAAGTCTCTTTTCCAATCTGCTCCCCTGCTCTTTTTGCATTTGCAATCCCTGCACGGATCACTTCTTCAACCGTATATCTGTCATCATGAAATTTGCAGACATTAGCGCCAAAGGTATTTGCAAGAACCACATCACTTCCTGCTTCGTAATATCTGCGGTGAATCGCTTCCACCTTTTCCGGATGTTCGATGTTCCAGGTCTCCGGAAGTTCTCCCGGTGCAAGTCCTTCTGCCTGCAGAAGAGTTCCCATTCCTCCATCTAAAAATAAAAGTTCTTTTCCCAAACGTTCTCTGATATTCATACCCTACGCTCCTTAATTTCTTCTGTAAATGCAGTCCTTCTTCTCACACGCTTCGCAGCCTTTGATGTGGCATTTTTCCTGCGTATCACTGATCCCAATGATTGCAGTCACCGATTTTGTCGGTGTGAGCATATAGCTGTCTGTCATGGTAAGTCCGATCTTCTTTGCCGTATCCAGCATCCGTAGGATATCGTCCTGATGATGGATATCAAAATCACCGTATCCCGGACTGAATCTCGGTCTGAGCCATTTATTCTGTGCTTTTAACTCTTCTCCGATCGAAAGCTGCAGATCGTCACAGTACTCCTCCAGATATGCAGCTGCGCATGCCTGCAATACGACAGATTTCGCCATATCTGTCAGTGAATAACGTTTCATCAGTATATCGACACTGGTACCGAGTGTTGCGCCAAATACAACTGCCTCTTTGCAGCCTCTGAGATTCTTTCCGAGACTTCTGCTTTTAATATTCATTTTTCCGATCGTCACCTGGTCTTCTCCTGTAACTTTACAGTCAAAAATGCGATAGACGGATTTTGCCTGCGTAGTCTGATCGAGCTCCCCGAAGGAAACATCGATCAGCGCAAGCGTCTGTTCATCTACCGCATGTCTTCCATATCCCAGATAACGAATTGCTTCTTTCGTTCTGGCATCTGTCATCATTCTTATGTTCCTTTATTTTACGATTTCTGAAAGGTTCTGCATGATTGCAGCAGCTACTTCCGGTTTATTCATCGAATATACGTGGATATTGCGGACTCCATTTGCGATCAGGTCAATGATCTGGTCGGTCGCATATGCAATTCCCGCCTGCTTCATCGCTGCCGGATCATCTCCAAAATAATCTACGATCGCACGGAATCTCTGCGGAACAGCAGTTCCTGAAAGGGCACAGCTTCTTGCGAGCTGCTTTTTCGTTGTGATCGGCATGATTCCCGGAAGCACCGGTATCATGATTCCCTGTTCACGGATACGATACAGGAAATTATAGAAAATATCATTATTGAAAAACATCTGTGTGGTAATAAAATCCACTCCACAATCTACCTTTTCTTTGAGATAACGGATATCATCTTTCTTGTGTTCCATCTCTACATGTCCTTCCGGATAGCATGCAGCTCCGATGCAGAAGTCTCCCATTTTTTTGATGTCTTCGATCAGTTCACAGGCATGAGAATACTGTCCCGGAAGCGGAAACTGTCCATCCTGCGGGATATCTCCTCTGAGTGCAAGGATATTCTCAATCCCTTCTTTCTGAAGCTGTCCGATAACCTTATGTACCTCTTCCTTGGTTGAGGATACACAAGTCAGATGTGCAAGTGCCGGAATCTTCAGGTCATTCTTGATATGACTTGCAATCTTAACCGTATTCTTACTGGTTCCACCACCGGCTCCATAGGTAACACTAATAAATGACGGGGTAAGTTCTGCGATCCCATCCGTTGCTTTTAACACGGATTCAAAGCCCGCATCCGTCTTCGGTGGAAACACTTCAAAGGAAATATGTACTCCGTCTGCTTTAATTTTGTCTATAATCCTCATAACGAATGTTTCTCCTCTGTAAATTTTTTCATTTCATGATACCATATTTTCCGGTAAATTACCAGAATGCATTTTACATATTTTCGTAAAGTTCTTCGTAAAGCTTGGCTGAATTCTTCCATGAGAAGTCTTTTTCCATACCACGCTCTACAATCTTGTTCCAGTCACGCTTCTTGTCATAGTAAATCTGTTCTGCATATCTTACAGTTGCAAGCATCTCATGCGCATTGTAATTGGTGAAGCTGAATCCGGTTCCGGTCTTCTCGTATTCGTTGTAAGCTTCTACAGTATCTTTGAGTCCGCCTGTCTCTCTTACGATCGGCACCGTACCATATCTCAGACTCATCAGCTGGCTCAGTCCACATGGTTCAAATAATGACGGCATCAGGAATGCATCACAGGATGCATAGATCTTGTGAGACATCGGCTCTGAATAATAGATCTGTGCAGATACCTTATCCGGATACTTCCATGCGAAATGACGGAACATGTTCTCGTATCTCTCATCTCCGGTACCGAGTACGACGATCTGAACCGCATCCTGGCAAAGTTCATCCATCACACAGTCGATCAGGTCAAAGCCCTTCTGGTCAGTCAGTCTGGATACGATACCGATCATCATACGGTGCGGATCTCTCTCCAGTCCGAGTTCTTCCTGCAGCGCCATTTTATTTTTCACTTTCTCCTTGCGGAAGTTTTCGACAGAGTAAGTTCTTGCAATGTTGGTATCTGTTGCCGGATTAAAATCACCATAATCAATACCATTGACAATTCCTGACAGGCAGTTTGCTCTTGCCTGCATCAGTCCTTCCAGCTTCTCCCCGTAAAACGGTGTCTTGATCTCTTCCGCGTAACTGCTGCTTACCGTTGTCACACGGTCAGCGTAGACAATTCCGCCTTTCAGATAGTTGGCATTGTCATATGCTTCCAGCTTATCCGGTGAGAAATAGTATGCCGGAAGTCCGGTGATATCCATAACCGTCTTCTTATCCCAGATACCCTGGAATTTGAGGTTATGTATGGTGATCACAGTCTTGATTCCACGGAAAAACTCATTGTTATAGCGGAAATTATCCAGATAAATCGGAACAAGCCCGGTCTGCCAGTCATGACAGTGAATGATATCCGGTCTGAAATCCAGAAGTGGCAATGCACTTAAGGCTGCTTTTGAAAAGAATGCAAACTTCTCAATATCGTATGCAATATCACCATATGGCTTCGAACCATTAAAATAATATTCATTGTCTATGAAATAAAAAGTGATTCCTTCGTACTGAAGTTCAAGAAGCCCTACATACTGCTGTCTCCAGTTCAGATCCATATAGAAATGAAGTCTATAAGAAAGTTTATCTTTCCATTCGTCTTTCATGCACATATACTTTGGAAGCATAACACGTACATCGTATTTGTTCTTATCAAAATATTTTGGTAGTGATCCCACTACATCGGCTAATCCTCCTGTTTTGATAAACGGAACTGATTCAGATGACACAAATAATACTTTTTTCATTTAACACCCTCCTTACTCTCGCGGCTTATTTATAATTATACCGCAATTTCATCCGTTTGAAAAGAATTATCTGCGCTTTGATTTCAGTCTGATCGTGTCTGCGACCAGAGCAATAAATTCAGAATTGGTCGGTTTTCCTTTCCCGTTACTTACTGTGTAACCGAAAAGAGCTTCTAAGGTATCCAGCTTTCCCCTGCTCCATGCAACCTCGATCGCATGGCGGATCGCCCGTTCAACACGGCTCGATGTGGTCTGGTTCTTTTTCGCGACTGTCGGATACAGGATCTTTGTGATCGCATTTAAAACTTCCATATCGTCAACCGCCATCAGAATGGAATCCCTCAGATAATGATACCCTTTTATATGTGCCGGGATTCCGATTTCATGGAGCAGTTCTGTCACCTGTGTTTCCAGGTCCTCCTCAGAAGGTTCCGCATATACGGTATAATCTGTGTAAGGCGCTACACTCTTTTCCGCATGTCCGGAGCTTTTGATCCGCTGAAGGATTGTTTCATTGCGAAATGGTTTCAGGATGTAGTAGGCTGCTCCTTTTTCGAAGGCATCTTCCGTGATCCTCTCCTGTCCAATCGCAGTTACAATAATAAAATTCGGCTGTTTCTTTACTGTTTTATCTGCGCCTATCATTTCCATCACACTGATTCCATCCATTTTCGGCATAATCAGGTCAAGAAGTACAACGTCAGGCTGTTTATCTCTTATAATGTGATAAATATCTTCTCCGTTCCTGGCTTTTCCCACCAGTTTGAGATCTTTATCACTTTCTACAATTTCTCCTAGTAAATTCAACATTCTTTCGTTATCGTCAGCAATCGCTACATTCAGTTTTTCCATAAAGCCTTTCCCCTCCTTAAAGTGACAATTTGCACTGGAATGTAACCTATTATAACCTTCTGTATTCTGCGAATACAAGCAAATGGTGTCGCAGAAATCTGACAAGGTTCGCATATTTCAATCTTTTTTCAGATTTTCCAGCATGTTTTCGATAAATATTCCGTATCCTTTTGTCGCATCCTGTACGAAAACATGTGTTACTGCGCCTATAATCTTTCCATTCTGCATGATGGGGCTTCCACTCATTCCCTGCACAATCCCACCGGTCAGTTTAAGTAACCGTTTGTCAGTAACCTGAATTTCAATCCCCTTATTCACCTCCCTGGCATCCAGGTCAACTTTTGTGATTCTGACTGTATAATCTTCTGTCTTTCCGCTTACCGCACAGCGGATATACGCCTTTCCGACCTGAATTTCTTCCTTTGCCACAGCCGGATAAGCTTCTTTGCTGTCAAATATTCTCTCAATCCTGTCTAATTTCCCATAAATCCCTGTCTCTGTGTTTGTAGTAATCGAACCTAAAATATTGTAATGATTGTAGACAATGATCCCTTCCATCCCTCCAGGATTTCCGTTCTCACCTTTTTTAATATTCTGAATGCTGGTATCATATAATCTTCCCGTTGACATTTCGATCAGTTTGCCGGTATCTACATCATGTATTCCATGTCCCAACGCACCGTATTCACTATCCGCATTCAGAAAAGTGATTGTGCCGAGTCCCTGCGCGTTATCACGCACCCAGATTCCAAGTTTATATGCCCCGCCTTCATCTTTTGTCGGATGAAGTTGTACATCAATATACACTTTTTTTCGACGAATGTGTAAGATGACGGACTTATTCGATAATTTTTTAACCCGTTCGATAAGCTCAGATTTATTATAAATACTGTCAGAATCAACTCCGACAATATAATCTCCCTCCTTCACCAGATGCTTCGCCGGATTCACACCGATCCCATCTTTCCCCTTAATTTCCTGCGTCCCCAGCACCATCACGCCATCCGTCTCCATATAGATCCCAACCGGCATCCCTCCCGGAATCAGAAGGTTTCCCGAAAGTTCACTGACCGAAGCCTCCCTCTCCGCTTTCTCAGCCCGCCATTCCCTGTAGCAATAGCCGCCTCCTATAACCACAATTACCGCTAATAACACACTTAACATTTTTCGATAACTTCTAACCGACATTACACACCCCTTTTTCCTCCCTAAAATTCCGCAAAAAATAAGGCAGGATTTTTTCTCCTGCCTCTAGTATGTGCTCAATCTTATTTTTTCAAACCGGATGCCAGAATTTTCATCTCCCGTGCGTTTTCCAGCACCGCATCCGTAATCTTTGCGCCTCCAAGGATCCTTCCCAGCTCCTGCACAGATTCTTCCCCGTCAAGCTGCCGGATCTTGGTCTTTGTCATCTGATCTTCCACCCGTTTTTCAATCAGGTAATGAGTATCTGCCATTGCAGCAATCTGTGCCAGATGCGTAATGCAGATCACCTGATGTTTCCTGCCGATCAGGCACATCTTCTCGGAAACCTTCTGTGCGGTACGACCGCTGATCCCCACATCGATTTCATCAAAGATCAGTGTCTCGATCTCATCTTTATCCGCCATGACTGCCTTGATTGCAAGCATGATGCGGGAAAGTTCACCGCCGGATGCCACAGTTGCAAGCGGTCTTGTCGGTTCACCCGGATTCATGGAGATCATAAATTCCACCTCATCCGTTCCTTCTACTGTGTACCCGGAGGTTTTTGAAAACCGAATTTCAAAGCAGACATCCAGGAAATTCAGATCCTGAAGTCCTTCTGCGATCTTTGCCTGCAAAAGCTTTGCCTCTTTTTTACGGATCTTCGACAGACCCTCGCATTCTTTTTGCAGACGTTCCTCTGATTTTTTCAGTTTTCCCTTTAATTCATTTAAATATTCATCATAATTTTTTAAAATCAGGAGGCGCTCCTCGTCATCCGCCTTATGCTGCAGGATTGCCTCTGCCGAATCTCCGTATTTGACCTTCAGATGATTGATCTGATTCAGCCGGCTCTCCGTCTCATAGAACTGTTCCGGTTCAAAGGAAAGACTGTCCAGATAACAGCGAAGCTCGCGCCCGGAATCCCCGATCAGATTCTCCACTTCGACCAGCTGTTCATACAGTTCTCTCGATTTGTCATCATGTTCTGCCGCCACAGCTGCCGCACGTACTGCCCGTCCGATCGCTTCTGCCGCACTTATACCGCCTTCTCCTGCTGTATACAGATACGCCTCTTCCAGATTCTCTGCGATTCTTTTCCCCTGCATCATCCGCCGGTAATCTTCTTCTACCGACTGGCATTCTGCCGCAGTGATTCCTGCATTTTCAATCTCATCAATCTCAAATTCAAGAAAAGAAATCTCTTTGGCTCTCTCAGCCTCGTCTTTATCGGCTTCCTTAAGTTCTTTTTCCAGCCGGCGGTATTCCCTGTATGAATCCGCCACTTTTTTCTTCCATTCTCCGGCTTCTTTTGCAAATGCATCCAGAATTGCCAGATGATTTTTTTTATATAACAGTGACTGATGCTCATGCTGTCCGTGAATATCGATCAGAACCTGGGCTGCTTCCTTTAGCCGCCCCAGTGTCACAGTCTCTCCATTGATCCGGCTCACACTTCGGTTTCCGTTAAACCGTCTGGTGATAATGATCTGCCCTCCGTCCGGCGAAAGATCCATCTCTTCCAGCTTCCGTACCGTTTCCGGATTTTCCACATAAAAGGTCAGTTCTACAAGTCCCTTATCGGCTCCCTTACGAAGCATATCTGCTGAATATCTTCCGCCCAGGGCAAGACTGACACTCCCCAGGATAATTGATTTTCCGGCACCGGTTTCCCCGGTCAGGATATTGAGTCCACCAGAGAAATCCACTTCCGCCTCATCGATTAGCGCCAGATTTTTTACATGCAAATTTTGTAACATTCTTTCTCCTGTCTATTGTTCCAGTAGTTTCTTGATCTTTTCCATCAGTAGAATCGTATCATCCACGGTCCGCACAGCGCACATGATCGTATCATCCCCGGCAATACAGCCAACAATCTCATTCCAGTTCATCGCATCCAGTGCCGCAGCCACCGCCATCGCCATACCGGATACCGTTTTCAGTACCAGAATGTTCTGAGCCATATCCATAGAGCTGAATCCATCCCGCAAAATGCGCACATATTTTTCAGTCATTCCGTTCTGTGCACTCTGGAGTACCGCATATTTCTGCCTGCCGTTTTCTGCCGGAACCTTGGTGAGCTTTAAGTCGCGGATGTCTCTGGATACCGTTGCCTGCGTCACTTTAAATCCCGCTTCATTCAGATACTCGGCAAGCTCATCCTGTGTCTCAATCTGATATTTGTTGATCAATTCTACAATTTTGGCATGTCGGTTTACTTTCATCTTCTAGTTTCCTTTCATCTTTTCACGTAATGTTTCCAGAAAGCTCACTTTGCTGAGTTTTACGATTTTCGCTGTCTCCCACGCCTTTTTGATCCGGATCCGGTCACCGGTATGAAGCGGGACTTCATCCGCACCATCATATGCAATCACTGCTTCCTCGATCTGATTTTCCCGTTTTGCACCAATCTCGATCACGATCTCATCTTTGTCCGCGAAAACAATACTGCGGGAATTGAGTGCATGCGAGCAGATCGGTGTCACAACGATCAATGACGCTGTCGGCTCCACGATCGGTCCTCCTGCAGACAGATTGTACGCAGTAGAACCCGTTGGTGTGGACACGATCAATCCGTCCGCATCATAGGAGTTCAGAAACTCTCCGTTAACATAGAGATTAAAATGAACAATCTTCATGCTGCCGGATCTCGTCATGACAATATCATTGAGTGCCACATCCCTTACATTGCGGTATGCAGCGGATCCATACAGCATCATCCTCTCTTCAATCGTATAATTGCCCTCTACGAGCTGTTTTACAGCCTCTTCTACATTCTGCACCTCTACCTCGGTCAGATAGCCAAGGGTGCCCATATTGATTCCAAGCATCGGAAGCTCCCGCCCGAACAGACGTCTGGATGCCTGGATAAAGGTTCCGTCTCCGCCTACCGTCAACACACAATCAATATCCTTTGGAATCTTGATCTTTGAAAAATTTCCTTCTTCCGGCTGCTCTTCCAGATAACATTTCTTCCCGTAGGATTCAATGCATTTTTTGATTTTCACGGTGATCTTCCGATTTGCATCCTTCATATCATTCGTGATAATGTAAAACTTTTCCATGTCTTTTTATTTCTTCTCCTCAGCCGGATCCTTTTTTGCAAGTGTGTCAAAAGCAGCATCGACAGTCCCCCGAATGTCTACGCTCTCCACAATCCTTGCCTCTTCCTCCGGCCTTTTTTTCAGATGTACCAGATACTCGATATTCCCTTCCGGTCCTTTGATCGGTGAAAATTCAAGTGCTGCTACTTCAAAGCCGATCGATACTGCATAATCGGTTACTTTTTCGATGACCTCGATATGGGTACTCTTTTCCCTTACCACACCTTTTTTCCCAACCTTCTCACGTCCGGCTTCAAACTGTGGCTTGATCAACGCAACGATCTCTCCGTTCTCTTTCAGGTAATTGCGGATTGGGAGAAGTACCTTCGTCAGCGAAATAAAAGAAACATCAATTGATGAAAAATCAATCGGTTCTCCCAGATCTTCCGGCTGTACATAACGGATGTTGGTCTTTTCCATGCAGACCACTCTTTCATCCTGACGTAATTTCCAGTCCAGCTGACCATGTCCCACATCGATGGCAAACACCTTGACTGCTCCATTTTGCAGCATGCAGTCTGTAAATCCTCCTGTCGAAGATCCCACATCGGTACATACCTTTCCTTCCATGGATACATCAAAATTCTTCATCGCCTTTTCCAGCTTAAGTCCTCCGCGGCTGACATACGGAAGTGCATGTCCACGGACTTCGATCTTAACCTCTTCCGAAAAGGAAGTTCCCGCTTTATCCTCTCTCTGCCCGTCCACGAATACATTGCCGGACATGATGATCGCTTTTGCCTTTTCTCTGGAGGATGCCAGATTTCTCTTTACAAGTAATACATCCAACCGTTCTTTCATTCTCTATCAATCCCTCCTGCTCTCTTCTGCTATATATGCAGTGATAATCCTGGCCACGCAGGATTCAATATCCAGCATCACCTCACTGCGAAGTAGGTCTACACTTCCGTGTTCGATATAGTCATCCGGCAGTGCCAGATTCAGAACCTCTGCGTCTGTCTCAAGACCTGCCAGATAAGCAGTCACAAATTCTCCGAATCCGCCTCTGCGAATATTCTCTTCCAGTGTCACGATCAGCCGGTGTTCCACCGTCAGTTTCCGGAGCATCTCCTCATCCACCGGTTTTACAAACCGGGCATTGATCAAGGTACAGTTATATCCAATCTCTTTCAAACGCTTCCGAACCTGAACTGCCTGCTCAAACATATGTCCGACACTGATGATCGCAATATCCTCTTCTTCATAGACCGGCTCACTCTTTCCATACTCGATCGGTGCTCTGTATTCACGGAATCCGTCAAATGCGCTGCCTCTTGGATAGCGCACTGCTGCCGGTGCTCCAAGTCTCACCGCAAACCGCACCATGTCCGCCAGTTCCCATTTATTTTTCGGAGAAAGGACGGTCATATTCGGAATCATTGACAGATAAGAAAGATCAAAGATCCCCTGATGGGTCTCCCCGTCGCTTCCCACAAGTCCTGCCCTGTCCACAGCAAATACGACCGGAAGCTTCTGCAGACAGACATCATGGATCATCTGGTCAAATCCTCTCTGTAAAAACGAAGAATATACAGCAAATACCGGATGCAGTCCTGCCGCAGCAAGTCCTGCCGCAAAGGTCACGCCATGTCCCTCTGCGATCCCCACATCAAAAAAGCGGTCCGGATAGTATCTGTGAAATGCTGCCAGGCCGGTACCGTCTTCCATTGCCGCCGTGATTGCTACCAGTCTGTCATCTTTTTTTGCCAGATCCAGCATAACCTTGGAAAACACATCTGTGCAGGAATCCTTTCCACTTTTGGAAATCGGCTCTCCTGTCTGGATATCAAACGGACCTGTTCCATGGAAACGGGAAGGGTTTTCTTCTGCCGGGAGATACCCTTTCCCCTTTTTCGTCAGTACATGGACAAGCACCGGTCCTTTTACCCTTTTTGCCTCGGTAAACGCACGGCGCAGCGCCTTCAGGTCATGCCCGTCCACCGGTCCTAAATACTTGATTCCCATATCTTCAAAGAACATTCCCGGAACCAAAAGCTGCTTGATGCTGCTCTTGGTGCGCTTAATATGCCGCACCATCTTTTCACCGCCAAACGGAATACTGCCAAGTACATTTTCCACGGTATCCTTCAGGTCGGTATAGGCCTGGGCAGTGCGCAGCTCCCCGAGATAACTGGACATTCCACCGACATTTTTGGAAATAGACATATGGTTATCGTTGAGTACGATGATGAAATTCGTCTTCATCTCCGCAGCATTATTCAGTGCTTCATAAGCCATTCCTCCGGTCAGTGATCCATCACCGATAACAGAGATCACGGAATAATCCTGTCCCAGGATATCCCTCCCTCTGGCATATCCAAGTCCGGCCGAAATCGAAGTGGAGCTATGACCGGTATCAAAGGCATCACAGTCACTTTCTTTCCTCTTCGGGAAACCACTCATACCGCCGTATTTTCTCAAACCATCAAATCCTTCTTTCCTTCCGGTCAGAATCTTATGCGTATAAGACTGATGCCCTACATCCCAGATCATCTTATCCTCCGGAAGCTGAAAACTGAGATGCATTGCCATGGTAAGCTCTACCACACCCAGATTGGACGCAAGATGCCCTCCTGTCTTGCTGATCTTCTCAACAAGAAAAGTACGGATTTCTTCTGCAAGCCCTGCCAGTTCCCGTTCATTTAATTTTTTAATATCATTCGCTTCGTGAATCTGCTCCAGATACACTTCATCCACCCCGCTTATTTTTTCCTGTGTATCAGTTCCCGTATCAGCTGTGTCAGATACGCATTTTCTCTGTCCAGTCCGGAAAGCAGCTCCAGTGCTTCCTGTGAAATAACTTCCACATCTCTGGTTGCTTTTTCCAGACCTTTTAATGTAACATAGGTTGTTTTTTCATTCTTTTCATCGCTGTGGACCGGTTTGCCAAGCTCTTCTGTAGTACTTGTCACATCCAGGATGTCATCCTGGATCTGGAAAGCAATCCCCACATCCGATGCGATCTTCTGCACTTTCTCAAGCTCTGCATCCTCTGCACCTGCAAGAAGTGCCCCGATCATCATCGAACTTTCGATCAGCGCTCCGGTTTTCAGTTCATAGATAAAGTTCAGCATGCCTTCATCAAGTCCCACACCGCAGGAAGCCACATCCACGACCTGACCACCTATCATCCCGTAAATACCGGCTTTTTCTGCAAGGATTTTTAAAGCTTTTCCAATCAGGAGACTCTTTTCAGGTGCGATTTCAAATGCCTTTACCGCCGTCTCAAACGCATAGTTCAGAAGTGCATCCCCGGCAAGAATTCCCATTGCTTCCCCGTATACAATATGCGTTGTCTTTCTTCCTCTACGGTACTCGTCATTGTCCATTGCCGGCAGATCATCGTGCACCAGGGAATAAGTATGGATCATCTCCATTGCTGCCATAAACGGCTCGATTTCTTTTCCTTCTCCTCCGAAAAGGCGGTATGTCTCCTGCATCAGCATTGGGCGGAGTCTCTTTCCGCCTGCCATCACACTGTACTCCATCGCCTCCATGATCTGGCTCTGGTAACCTTCTGCTTTCGGCAGATATTTTACAAGAAGCTTTTCAATCACTTCTGTTCTTTCTTTCATTTCTTCTTTAAAAGTCATGTATTTCTCCATTCTCTTCCAGCACCTGCACTTTTTTCTCTACTGTATCAATCTTCTCATTACAAAGCTTCAGCATTTCCATGCCCTTCTGATACAGTCCGAAGGACTCTTCCAGCGAAGTATCTCCCGATTCCAGCTCTTTTGCCACCTGATCCAGCTTTGCAAAAAGCTCTTCCAGAGATTCTTCCGGCATTTCTTCTGCAATCTCGTTTTTCTTATCTGCCATTTTCCTACTCCTTCTTGGTATCTGTTACCTGTGCCTCGATCTGCCCGTCTGTCACATGAATCCGAAGCCAGTCTCCTTTTTTTACATCCGCTACTTTCTTTACGGTCCCTTCCGATCCCTGTACATAGGAAAAGCCCTGGTTCAGCTTGGCAAGCGGAGAAAGTCCCTTCATCCGTTCGATCCGGATTGCAAGCTGCTGACGGCTTTCCCGCAGATTCCGCTCCATCAGAAGCGGCAGCATCTCCTGCACTTTCCGAGTCCTCTCCTGTTCCTGTTCCAACCGCTGATGCATGGCTTTTGGGATCTGCTCCTCATAGTCTGCAAGCTGCTGGCGCATGGACTTAAGTTTCCCTGACGGACTTAAGTAACGAAATTTTTCTGCATACCGCGCTGTATGAAGTGATGCAACCTCCAGCTTTCTCCTCATACTTCGGTGCATCCTTTCCCGTTCTGTCCGGATCATTTCCAGAAGTTCCCGGTAATTACAGATTGCAAGCTCTGCCGCAGCAGAAGGCGTCGGTGCACGAAGATCCGCTACATAATCTATGATCGTCGTGTCCGTCTCATGTCCTACTGCCGAAATAACCGGTACACTGCATTCAAAAACTGCGCGCGCTACATTTTCCTCGTTAAATGCCCACAGATCTTCAATAGACCCCCCGCCTCTGCCAACGATCATCACATCAACCTTAGCTTCCTCCAGTGCACGGATTCCCCGTACCACACTTTCAGATGCGCCATCCCCCTGTACCAGTGCCGGATACAGAAGAATCTGCACATATGGATTTCTCCGCCTGGTAATGTTGATAATATCGCGCACTGCCGCTCCGGTTGGTGCCGTTACAACACCAACTGTCCGCACATATTTCGGAATCGGCTTTTTATATTCCGGCGCAAACATTCCCATTTCTTCCAGCTCTTTTTTGAGCTTTATAAATTTTTCATAAAGAAGTCCCGCACCATCCAGTACGATCTCCTTTGCATAAACCTGATATCTGCCATCTCTTTCATAGACGCTGACGCTTCCAAGCACGATTACCTGCTGCCCTTCCTGCATACGAAAAGAAAGCCCGCTGCGCTGCCCGGCAAACATAACACAGGCAATCGTTCCGGACTCATCTTTCAGTGAAAAGTACAGATGTCCTGAAGTATGGTACTTACAGTTTGACACTTCCCCTTTGATATAAATTCGATTCAACATAAAGTCTTGCGTAAACATATTCTTAATGTACGCATTGACCTGTTTTACAGTATATACATTTCGCATGATTTCTGATTCTTATGCAAGCTTTCCGAGTACACCGTTGACAAATGCCGGTCCCTCATCTCCTGAAAAATTCTTTGCCAGCTCAACTGCTTCATTGATCGCTACTTTGACCGGCACTTCGTCATCCCACTTCATCTCATATACGGCAAGACGAAGAACAGAAAGATCCACTTTATTCATACGTCCGGTTTTCCAACCGGTTGTATGTTCATTGATCATCGCATCGATTTCTTCTTCGTGTGCTGCGATATCTTTGACCTTTTTGCGCATATATCCGCGTTCTTCCTCACTTGCTTCTTCTACCTGTTCCAGATACAGTTCGATCTGTTCGTCTGCATCAGCCGCATCAAATCCGATGCTGAAGAGCATTTTAAATATATGTTCTCTGACTTTACTTCTTCGCATGTTCTCTCTCCAATTATTCTTCTTCCGGCATGTCCACACCTGCAACACGGATGTTTACGTCTGCAACGGTAAGACCTGTCATATTCTCGATTGCTGCCTTTACTTTTTCCTGTACCTTTAAAGTAGTATCTTTGATACTGCTACCATATTTGAGGTTCAGGGCAAGGGATACGGTAACGATACCTTCCAGCACGTCTACCTTTACTCCTTTGGAAAGGCTCTTCATTCCAAGCTTTGCGATCAGTTCTCTGGTTGCATTTCCTGCCATGGAAGATACCCCCTCTACCTCCATTGCTGCAAGTCCTGCGATAATTGCAACTACTTCATCAGCAATCTGTACTTCTCCGAGGTTCTCATCTGATTCTATCTTATAGGTATTTCTCTCTTCTTTACTCATTATAAGTCCTCCTGTCTGCGGTTCTTCCGCTCCTCGCGCTCATCTCGGAACCTTTCGGTTCCTCGATGTTCGTTGCACTCACATAGGTCTGGCTTGAAAATGATTCGTCTGCATGCAGCCGATCATTTCCCACCCAGCACTGCGCTTTTTTTACGCTCCTCGCGCTCATCTCGGAACCTTTCGGTTCCTCGATGTTCGTTGCACTCACATAGTCCTGGCTTGAAAATGATCCGTCTGCAAGCAGCCGATCATTTTCCACCCAGTCCTGCGCTCGTCGCTATGCGTTCATTGTAACATAAAAGATCCTTATTGGAAAGTTTTTTAGGAACGTCCGAATTCGGAAAGTTTCAGTCCTTCGTTTCGTTCCAGCACCATACGGATGCTCCAGCTGTTGACAAACAGAAGAAGCGGTCTGTCTTTCAGGTCCTTGATCTTCTTCATATCGGATGTGCCGACCAGCTTGTCCATATTGATTTCTTCATTCTCGATCCAGCGGATATGTTCGTATGGAAGTGGTTCCAGACGGATCTCCACGTTATATTCATTTTCCAGACGGTATTTTAATACATCAAATTGCAGGACACCGACTACACCGACGATGATCTCTTCCATACCGGTGTTGAATTCCTGGAAAATCTGGATCGCGCCTTCCTGCGCGATCTCGTTGATTCCCTTGATGAACTGCTTTCTCTTCATCGTATCCACCTGGCGTACTCTGGCAAAATGTTCCGGTGCGAAAGTCGGAATTCCTTCGTATGCAAATTTTTCCGCTGAATTGGTCAGTGTATCTCCAATGGAGAAGATACCAGGATCAAATACACCGATGATGTCTCCACCATAAGCAGTATCGATCATGTGGCGTTCACTCGCCATCATCTGCTGTGGCTGTGACAGACGGACTTTCCTGCCTCCCTGGATATGGAAGACATCCATGCCTGCCTTGAACTCACCGGAACAGATACGCATAAATGCGATTCTGTCCCGGTGTGCCTTATTCATATTTGCCTGAATCTTAAACACAAATGCGGAGAAATCTTCTTCTTTCATCGGATCGATCAATCCTTTGTCGGACATTCTCGGAAGCGGCGAAGTCGTCATTTTAAGGAAATGCTGAAGAAAGGTCTCCACACCGAAGTTGGTCAGAGCTGATCCGAAAAATACCGGAGAGAGTTCTCCTTTGCTGACCATCTCCTGGTCAAATTCCGCACTCGCTCCGTCCAGAAGCTCAATCTCTTCTTCCAGCTGTGCGAACTGTGCTTCACTTACGATGCTCTTTGCTTCCTCACTGTCGATGGAAACCTTCTCAACTTCCCCGATCGAGGTTCCTTTCTTGGTATCTGAGAAAATCTCCAGTTCTCTGCTGTTCCGGTCAAATACGCCGCGGAATTCTTTTCCGGAACCGATCGGCCAGTTGATCGGACAGGTAGCGATCCCCAGTTCCTTTTCAATATCATCCAGTAATTCAAAGGTATCCATCGCTTCACGATCCATTTTATTGATAAATGTAAAAATCGGAATATGACGCATGACGCAGACTTTGAACAGCTTTCTTGTCTGTGCCTCCACACCTTTTGATCCATCGATCACCATAACCGCCGAATCGGCCGCCATAAGAGTACGATAAGTATCTTCCGAGAAATCCTGATGTCCCGGTGTATCCAGAATATTGATGCAATAACCGTCATACTGGAACTGCAGGACAGAAGATGTTACCGAAATACCTCTTTCTTTTTCAATCTCCATCCAGTCTGAAACCGCATGTTTCGCTGTTGCCTTTCCTTTTACAGAACCTGCCTGATTGATTGCCCCACCATATAACAGAAACTTCTCTGTCAGGGTAGTCTTACCTGCATCCGGATGGGAAATGATCGCAAATGTTCTTCTTTTCTTTATCTCATTCGTAAAATCTGCCATGTTATTCTACTCCTACTATTTTCTCAATGTCACTCAAACTCTTATTATATGGTATTTTTGCTATAATATCAATCCCCTGATTCACTCGTATTTGTACTTTCATGGATCGGTGTGATCACCACATTTGCAGCATTTACCTCTGCTTTGCGTGTGACAATATCCTCGATCTGTGCCCGTTTTGCATCCGACAGATCCGCCACATCAACGACCACATCTGCGGATTCTTCGGTAAGACTTACCACCGCATCCTGAAAGCCTTTGCTGGCAAGCAGAGTCTCAATTGCGACCTCCTGTTCGGCGCGCTGTGTCATCTCCACCATCTGCGCAACTGCATCTGCTTTCTGGTCTTCTGCGATATCTGCATTATCAATGATCGCCTGCAGGGTTTCTTTGTTTTTTGCCCGCACCTGCTCCCGGTTCACTTTTGCCTGTGCTACAAGCGCACTGACCGATCCATTTGTCAGCACCGCCTCTCCCGGATTTCCGTCCACCTGATCGTTATCCGCTGTCTGGAGGGAGCTGTCACCTCCTGTGTCCTGATCCGAAATATCCAGAAGTTCCTTATTTGCCATCTCGCTTCCCGTCTCTGCTGTTTTGTTTTTCGAGCCAAAAATTTTTCCGGAATAGTTCAGATATCCTGCCGCAGCGATCATCACCGCAAGAACCGCAATCACAATCTGATTTTTCTTAAATACTTTTTTCACTAGCCTTCCTCCTATAAGATTCTTTTTTAGTTATGCTTCATTACTTTTATCTTATGCGTGTCTACTCCGAATAATGCCTGCACAGCCTCTGTGATATTTTCAATCACGATGGCATTATCTCCGCCATCTGCAATTACGAGAACACCTTCTATCCGGGGACTTAATTCCTGTTTCACATATGGCGTTTCTTCTCCATTTCCGTTTGCATAAACTGCCGTCTCTGAAGAACTTGTATTTTTTCCTCCGCTCTCCCCTTCCTGCACCTCACTTGTCATCTCCTGATCCTTTTCCACTACCTTTTCCGAGGAAGAAGCCAGAGTGATCATCACCTTTACATTTCCAACTCCTTCTACTTTTGCAAGTGCATTTTCCAGCCGTGTTTCCAGTGCATCTGTATAAGTATCCTCCGATGCATTTTCCGCCTTCTGCACCTGCTGTTCATCCTGTGTCTGGTCTGATTTTATATCGGAAACAGGCATCGCGATCACAACCAGAAGCAGTCCGACAAGCAATATGATCAACCACTTGTCTTTTTTTATTTTACGGATTTCAAACATCTTCATTCACCGCCCTTTTCGAGCAAATCCGCCGCATACTCCATCTCTTTTATCATCTGCTCATACTCCGCCGTCCGATACAGCTCCGTTACCTGTCCGGCTTCCCCCATAAGATCCAGAACCGGCTGGGCAAGCAGAACTGTCAGAAGAAGTCCGCAGAAAAAACGGACATATTTTCGGTAGCTATTCTCTGGAAGTGCCTGCAAAAATGCGGTTACAAGAATCATATAAACGGCGAGATTCTGCATCCACCTGTAAACCAGCTGTATCATTTTATCCCTCCTACGAAGCTGCCGATGCCGCAACTGCAAGTGTCACCAGAAACAGGACCGCCGTCGCAAGCACCGTCTTTAGCAGCATATGATAACCTTCCCCGGTAAAACTGATGGCCTCCACGATCCGTTTATCAGACACCGGCTGGATAAGTGCCGCCGTTCCTTTGTAAAGAAGCGTCAGAATTCCCATATTGATGACCGGGATCATCACAACTCCCGTTACAAGCAGTGCCCCTGCAATTCCAACTCCATTTTTTAAAAGGACCGCACTTCCAAGCACGACTTCGCTTGTCCCGCTGACTACATCACCGATTCCCGGAATCATTCTCACGCCCTTTGTCCAGACACTCCTTTTCACCTGATCTGCCGCCGGACTGATTATCCGCTCGATAAACCCGATCCCCGTCACCAGGGCAAGCAGACTTTTCAGGCTCCATCCGATTACAAGTCGCAAAAGTTCCGCTGCCTTAGAAAGAAATTCCTCCTCCGTCAGATTGTTCAAGATTTCCATCAGAAGTGCGATCTGGATCAACGGAACGATCCATTTCAAAATCACAAGTTCCACAAGAAAAATCAGGAAAAGCGCCAGATTATAAAATGCGATCGCAGAAATACTTCCCACTGCGACTGCCATACAGACAAAGTAGACAGGACAGAGTACTCGCATAAAGAGGATCAGATTTTCGAGTCCATGCTGTACCTCTACGGCTGCTGCCTGAAAATTCCGTATGCCGACTGTAATCACAGACAGGTATACCAGAAAAAAGGCGGTCTGTGAGATCTGGCAGTTCTGAAACACTTCCGAAAAGTTGGAAAAAACCGCTGCGATCAGCACCAGAAAAATGATAGATGCAAGCACCGGTTTATTGACCTTCAGCACATAGAAAAACTGATCCGTCACAAAGTTTCTGATCTGTCCGGCAGACAGGTTCTCATCCTGCCGGATCACAGACTCAACAAGATCCTGAAAATGCAGTTTTTCTTCCGGGAACAGTTTCCGGATTGCCGTATCCAGATCCTTTATCTCTGTCAGCTCCCAGATTTTCTGCTCTGTTTCCTCCTGTGTTTTTTCCAGATCCGTTTCTGTCATATTATCTTCTGTCCGGCTGTTTTCCGAAGAGGAATCTTCCCCTGCCGCAAATACCTGTACCGGCAGTATCAGTACGAAGATTACAAGTCCGATCATGCATGCTATGCCATATTTCTGAAAATAATGTTTCATTTTTCTTCCCTTTTACTGTCCAAGTTCGCGGATTGCAAGAAGCAGTGCTTTTAATATCGGCATTCCTATTGCAAGTATACTGAGCCTTGCAAAGACCTCGATCTGCCCGGCGATCGTCTGATAACCGGCATCCTTGCAGATTGCTGCCGCAAATTCCGCCAGATAGGTCACACCCAGGATTTTCAGCATTGCCGTCAGATATACCGCATCGATCTTTACAAAGCTGCCAACCAATTCCAAAGTTTCCCGGATCACCGACAGATTCCGGCTCATTCCGAGAAAAAGGAAAATGCTGACCGCAATCCCCAGATAGATCCCATACTCTTTTCTGGTATTTTGAAATTGTAATGCCAGGAAAGTTCCTGCAATCCCGATGCAGGCTGCCTTAAGGATACTCATCTTTTCCCTCCTTTACAGAGCAAAGAGCCGTCTGATATCGTCAAACAGATCTGAAATATAAGGAAGGATCCAGAATAAAACCAGAAGCAGTCCTGCAAGGCTTGTGAGAAATGCCTGTTCTTCTCTTCCGCTGTGTTTCAGCACCTGTCCCAGGACAGAAACCAGAATCCCGACTGCCGCAATTTTAAATATCAGATTTACACTCATGTTTCGCTCCTATTTACAGAATCAAAATTGTCAGGAAAAGCCCTGCTGTAACACCCAGCAGATTGCAAAGCCTCCGTTTTTCCTGAATTTCTTTTAAAAGACCGCCTCTTTTTTCTTCCAGAAATTCTGCATACTGCAAGAAAATCTGCGTTTCCTGCTTCTTATCCAGGCTGCCAAGCTGCATCCCAAGCTCATGCAGACGTACCCTTTCCTCCCTGCCAAGGAGCAGACATTCAAGATCACTTTCGCAGCACCTCTCCCAGATTATTGCAAGACTTCTTGACGGCATCTCCAATTCTTTTGCCAGATGTTCCAACCAGATCCTGTAGTTCTGACTGCATCTTCGGGAAACAGAAGCGCATACCTGGGCGAGTGGTGCATAAGTATACTCCATTTCTCCCGCAAGCTGCCTTATCACTCTTTGCAGCTCTCCGGTATCCGTGATCTGCCTTTGATATTCCATTCCCCTGCTGTATCCATAGCCGGATGTCGCCGCCACAATTCCCAGGCATCCGACCATTTTCAGATACACAGTTTTTCTCCCCGTTCGTTATAAATCCCTTCAATTTCTCCTACATGTTTCCCGGATTTCATCACAACATATCTGGCAAAGCATCTTTCCTTTACCAGATTGCTGACCAGTGGCTTTTCACGGATCTCATCCATACCAGAACCATGCACCGTCGTCAGCATGGTTGCCCCACAGTGCATGGCGTACTCTATCGCCTCTACATCCTTCGCTGTCCCGATCTCATCTGCCGCGATCACCTCCGGCGCCATGGACCGCACCAGCATCATCATTCCTTCTGCTTTCGGGCAGTTGTCCAGAATATCTGTCCGCATCCCAAGCTGGTTCTGTGGCACGCCACGGTAGCATCCTCCAATCTCTGAACGTTCATCCACTACACCCACATTTCTTCCTTCCACCCAGCGGTTCCCATCCGAAATCTGCCGCACCAGATCCCGCAAAAGTGTAGTCTTTCCTCCACCTGGTGGGGAAATGATCATGGTATGGCAAAGTCTTCCTTTTTCAAGGATCACAGGAAACAGCTTATTCGCACAACCTGTAATCTCATGGCAGATTCGGATATTGATCGATGTAATATACTGAAAATTCCGGATCTGTTCCTTTTCCGAAATAATTTTCCCGGAAATTCCGACCCGATGCCCTCCTTCAATCGTCAGAAACCCCTGGCGCAGTTCATTTTCATAGGCATACAGGGAATAATTGGATACATATTCCATCGTTTCACGCAGTTCTTCTTTTGTCACCCGATGGGTAAAAAGTTCTTCCTTTCCCTCTTTTTTCACTGCAAGCGGCTGCTCTTCCCGAAGCCGGATTTCCTGGATCTTCTCAAAATCCAGTCCATGATTCAACAGGATTCCTCGGATTTTCTCCGGAAGCACCGCCAGAATTTGATCTTTCTTTTCTCTTCTCATCTTGTCCATCTCTCTTTAAAGAATGTATATGGAAAGCAGGAGAAAAATAGAACTGATTTTGTTTCATAGGAAGTTCCTTCGGAATTTCCTATGAAATAAAAAGGACTCTACCGATACTGGTAAAGTCCTTCTGATTTTATAAAACTTTATTCTGCAACATCTTTGATGCTGAAGCTCAAACGTCCCATCTTGTCTTTTCCAAGGCAAACCACTTTGACGTGATCTCCGATAGAAAGAACATCTTCTACATGATCGATTCTCTGCTTAGCGATTTTGGAAATGTGTACCATTCCTTCTTTGCCCGGTGCAAATTCGATGAATGCGCCGAATTCTTTGATGCTTACAACATCACCTTCAAGAACCATTCCTGCCTCGAAGTCTGTTACGATGGTAGCGATCATCTTTCTTGCCTGTTCCATGCTGTCTGCATCTACGCCACAGATAGATACGCTTCCTTCATCTGTGATATCAATCTTAACGCCTGTCTTTTCGATGATTGCGTTGATGGTCTTTCCTCTCTGACCTACAACTTCACCGATCTTAGCCGGATCAATATTCATCTGAATGATCTTCGGTGCATACTTGCCAACCTGTGCTCTTGGCTCAGCGATTGTCTTAGCCATAACTTCATCCAGAATGTAAACTCTTGCTTTTCTTGTACGTGCAATTGCTTCTTCGATGATCGGTCTTGTCAGTCCGTGGATCTTAATATCCATCTGGATCGCTGTGATACCTTTATGTGTACCTGCTACCTTGAAGTCCATATCTCCGAAGAAATCTTCCAGTCCCTGGATATCTGTAAGTACCAGATAATCATCGTCAGTAGCACCTGTTACCAGACCACATGAGATACCTGCAACTGCAGATTTGATTGGTACACCTGCTGCCATAAGTGACATAGAAGATGCACATACACTTGCCTGAGAAGTAGAACCGTTAGATTCAAATGTCTCAGATACGGTACGGATCGCATACGGGAATTCTTCCTCTGACGGAAGTACCGGTACCAGTGCTCTCTCAGCAAGGGCTCCATGTCCGATCTCACGACGTCCCGGTCCTCTGGAAGGTCTTGTCTCACCTACAGAGTATGACGGGAAGTTATAGTGATGCATATATCTCTTGGATGTCTCAGATTCATCCAGTCCGTCTACCTTCTGTGCTTCTGAAAGCGGAGCCAGTGTGGTGATGGTACAGATCTGTGTCTGTCCACGTGTAAACATAGCAGAACCATGTACTCTCGGGATCAGGTCAATTTCTGCGGCAAGTGGACGGATTTCTTCGATTGCACGACCGTCCGGACGCTTGTGGTCTTTGAGGATCATCTTGCGGACAACCTTCTTCTGGTACTGATATACAGCTTCACCAAGTTTGGCAAGCCATTCTTCGTTATCAGCAAAAGCTTCTTCCAGCTTTTCTGTGATCTTACGGATATTTTCTTCTCTTGTCTGCTTGTCATCTGTGAATACTGCAACTTCCATCTCTTCCGGTGTTACGATCTTCTGAATCGCTTCAAAGAGTTCTTCCGGTACTGCAAAGCTTACATAATCATGTTTTGGTTTTCCACATTCTGCAACGATCTGGTCGATGAATGCGATGACTTTCTGATTCACTTCATGCGCCGCGAAGATGGCTTCGAGCATCTTAGCTTCCGGTACTTCATTTGCTCCGGCTTCAATCATGATTACCTTTTCTCTTGTAGATGCAACAGTCAGTGCAAGGTCAGACTTTTCTTTCTGCTCTGCGGTTGGATTGAATACCAGTTCTCCGTCAACAAGTCCTACCTGGGTAGAAGCTGTCGGACCATCGAACGGGATATCAGAAATAGCAGTTGCAATCGCTGATCCAAGCATAGCAGTAAGCTCCGGTGAGCAGTCCTGTTCAACAGAGAGAACCAAGTTCTCCAAAGTTACATCATTTCTGTAATCCTTCGGGAAAAGCGGTCTCATCGGACGGTCGATCACACGGCAGGTAAGAACAGCATTTTCTGATGCCTTTCCTTCTCTCTTGTTAAATCCTCCCGGGATCTTTCCTACTGCATAAAGCTTCTCATTGTATTCAACGCTGAGCGGGAAGAAGTCAATTCCTTCTCTTGGTTTGTCGGATGCAGTTGCTGTTGAAAGCACAACTGTATCACCATAATGCATAAGTACTGCGCCGTTCGCCTGTTTGGCAACTCTTCCAACATCTACGCGGAGTGTACGGCCTGCAAGTTCCATTTCAAACTTTTTGTACATAAATGTTCTCCTTTTTTATCTGTTTATCTGACGGGTAAAATCTCCGAAACTACTGAAAAATACACTCCTCAAAATATACTTTTCAGTGGTCTCGGACGCAATCTCTACCCACAATCTTTTGTATTATATCATATCCTTACATCTCTTGCAAGATTCTATATAACTAACTTTAAAATGTGGCAAAACACGGTTATTGGTCACTCCCATGTCAATCACTATGCTGATTGGCATGGATGATGCATGTTGTACCGGTTCGGCTCATTGTTTGCGTAAACAAACAGGGAGCGAAGACATCCAGCTGATGCCTTTCGCTCCCTGTAAAATACGTCTTACTTTCTTAAACCTAATCTTTCGATCAGTGAACGATATCTTTCAATGTCATTCTTCTTAAGGTATGCAAGAAGTCCTCTTCTCTGTCCAACCATCTTAAGAAGTCCTCTTCTTGAGTGGTGATCCTTCGGATTAGCTTTGAAGTGATCTGTAAGATCATTGATTCTTGCTGTAAGAAGAGCTACCTGTACTTCCGGAGATCCTGTATCTCCTTCTGTTCTTCCGTATTCTTTGATAATCTGTTCTTTCATTTCTTTTGTGATCATTTGTCACTACCTCCTAAATATACTGTTAATTGCCTGATATTAAGCAGTGGTTGGAGATTCCATCTGCCGAACATCGGTTTTTCATACTTGCCTAGTGTACCATATGCCCCGAATCCTGTCAAGAAGGATTTTATCTTTCCCGCATCTGGCAGGTTTTCATATTCCTGTTCACAGGCTGCCTGTAAATAACCGCATTTCCAGAGCTTTTTCACCGGCTCTGTTATTTCTTATGATGATAACGGAAAAATTCTTTTGCGTAAGCAATATCCTGATCGATCTGAGCCTTCATCATTTCTACCGATTCAAACTTCTGCTCCGGTCTCTTAAAATGATAAAGCTGGATCTCTACCTCTTTTCCGTAGGCATCACCACTGTAATCCAGCAGATTGCTCTCGATCAGCATCCGGTTCTCATCGGATACCGTTGGCTTAAACCCGACATTACCGATTCCGTTGTACCAGATTCCATCAATCCTCACACTATCCAGATAAACTCCGTTCGGTGGAAGAAGTTTATCCCTTGACGGATGTACATTAAGTGTCGGAAATCCCAGTTTTCTGCCCAGCTGCCTGCCATGCTCTACTTTCCCCCGTACAGTATATGCATACCCCAGCATATCATTCACAGCTTCCATATTTCCCTTCCGAAGCTCTTCCCTGACATAGCTGCTGCTGATCTCCCGTTTTCCGTACATCTCTTTTTCAATCACAAAAAGTTCATATCCATACACATCGGCATATTCTGCAAGCATTTTTGCATCACCACGCTTGTCATGCCCAAAGTGGAAATCCGTTCCGATCACAATATACCGGGCATGAATTTTCTCAATCAGGATCTTCCGGATGAAATCCTCTGCCGACATACTTGTAACATCTTCGGAAAACGGGCATTCCAGCAGTACATCTACTTTCTCGTCCAGAAGACATCTGCGCTCCTCATTGGACATGATCCCTTCTCTTGATTTTCCAAGCTTTTCATAAAGCGGATTCATATCAAATGCAAACACAACAGAACGAACGCCTTTTTTCGCCTTCAGCTGACATACTTTTTTGATCAGCTTCTGATGTCCTCTGTGAACTCCATCAAATTTGCCGAGTGTGATTGCTGCCTCTCTGGAATCCTGATAGGCTTCCAGCCCTCTGATATAGTCCATGTTCTTTCCTCTTTAATTACTTTTTTTCATTTCCATCAAAAAACATTTTTACAATCTTGAAGAGATCGTCTTTCCTGCAGTAACAGTAAATCGCAATAAACTGATGCGATTCATCGTACACGCGGACTCTCTCATCGTTCTCATACTCCTTTAATGCTGTTTCCTGTGAAATATCTCTTTTTCTGAAACTATTCCCGTTCCGTACTGCCGCGGCCGTTTTTGGTGGCAGTACGACCTGTGCATACGTTGGAAACATTTCATCTATCGCGATGATCTTCTCCTCCAGAATCCCTTCTTTCTGAAGCTGTGCAATTTCACCGAGCCGGATACTGTCTTCAAGTCCAAACCGCTCTACACGTGTTCTCAAAAGCTCTTTCATGCATCCGCCACAGCCAAGCTTCTGACCGATATCATGACACAGTGTACGGATATACGTTCCCTTTGAACAGGTCACTTCCAGTTTTACCTCCGGAAGATTGATCTCCAGGATCCGGATCTCATGAATCGTGATTCTTCGTGCTTTCCGCTCTACTTCTTTGCCCTCTCTGGCAAGCTCATAAAGCTTTTTCCCGTTAACTTTGAGTGCCGAATACATCGGCGGAATCTGATCGTATTCTCCCTCAAAGCTGCGGATCACATTTTCCACTTTTTCATTAGTCAGATCTTCTGTGCTATGTTTTTCCAGAACCTGACCGGAAGTATCCTGTGTATCCGTCACCTGACCGAGAAGAAGAACCGCCTGATAGGTTTTATCTTTATCTGTCAGCAGGTCACAAAGCTTTGTTGCTTTCCCAAAGCAGACCGGAAGTACTCCTTCGGCATCCGGATCAAGGGTTCCGGTATGCCCAATCTTTTTCTGCTTTACGATCCCACGCAGCTTTGCAACCACATCATGGGACGTATAGCCTTTTTCTTTATATACATTCAGCACGCCATGTATCATTCCGCTTCGCTCCCACTGTTAAACTGAAGTTCCAGTCTTCTTGCCAGATTGTTGATGATATCATGTGGTGTGGCAGTCATGGAGAATCCGGCTGCCCTTGCGTGTCCGCCGCCGCCAAAATAGCTTGCAACTACACTTACATCTATCTTTTCACTGGATCGCAGACTTACCTTAAAGGTTCCATGTTCAAGCTCATACATAAAAATTGCAACATCGATACCTTTTGTGAGTTTCAGCTGGCTTACGATTCCATCCAGATGTTTCGCTTTTACCTGATAGAAATCCATCTCTTCTTTTGTAACGTAAGATACAATACATCTTCCGTCCATAAAAAGAAAGCTTTCCAACAATGCACGCCCCAGAATCTGGTTCTGTGCATAGGTCTTTTCATCAAAAGTCTCTGTAATTATTTTTGTAAAATCGATCCCTTTTTCCATCAGTGCTGCTGCTGCGCGCATGGTCGACGGATGGGTACAGGAATAACGGAACACACCGGTATCATGCACCATTCCTGTGTAAAGGCACTCGGCAGTCTCCACAGACATCTTCCCATAATCCAGCAGATTGTAGATCAGCTCACTTGTCGAGCTTGCATCTGGCATGATATAGTTCTGATCTGCAAAACTCTGGTTGCTCACATGATGATCTACACAGAATCTTACTGCCGCTTTTTTGAAAAGGACTGCCGAAAATCCAAGTCTTCCCATATCCCCGCAATCCAGTGCAATAAACAGATCATAGGTTTTTTCTTCCGTCACTTCATGCCGGATCTTATCTGTATTTTTCATGAACTTCAGCGTATTCGGAAGCTCTTCCAGATAAACATCGATCTCTTTTTCAGGAAAATTCTCTCTGACATAGTTATACAATCCCATGCAGGAACCTGCACAGTCCCCATCCGGGCGGACATGTCCGCCAAGTGCGATCGTCCCGGCTTTAGAAATTGCATCTAATAACATACTAATCATCCTCTTCCCGTAAATCTCTTGTTACATCATCAATTTTCTTTGACATCCGGACACCATATTCAATGGACTGATCCAGTACGAACTTGATCTCCGGTGTGTTACGCATATTCAGTGTATGAGCAAGTTCGCGGCGGATATAGCCTTCTGCGCTCTGTAATCCCTTCAGGGTATCAGCCTGGGCTTTTTCATCGCCCAGGACACTGATATATGCTTTGCAGGTTTTAAGATCCGGAGCAACCTCTACCGCTACAACCGAAGTCATCGGTGCAACACGCGGATCCTTGATCCCTCCACGCAGAATAGTACTCAGTTCACGCTGCACCTCTGCGTTTACTCTTGTATTCTTAATGCTGTTTTTTCTCATTTTCTACCCTTCTTTATCTAGGAACTTCCACCATCTTGAATGCTTCTACCTGGTCTCCTTCTTTGACATCGTTGAAACGTTCAAATACGAAACCACATTCATATCCGGCTTTAACTTCCTTCACATCATCTTTGAAACGCTTTAATGAAGCAAGCTTTCCATCATAGATCACAACGCCGTCACGAACGATTCTTGCCTGGCAGTCACGTTCAAATGTACCGTCAAGGACATAAGATCCTGCAATTGTTCCGACTCCGGAAGCCTTGAATGTCTGACGTACTTCGGCATGGCCAAGTACCTTTTCTTCAAATACAGGCTCAAGCATACCCTTCATGGCTGATTCAACGTCTTCGATCGCATTGTAGATGACACGGTACAGTCTCACATCAACGCCTTCACGTTCTGCCGTTTCCTTTGCAGTTGCGTCCGGACGTACATTGAATCCGATAATGATCGCATTGGATGCTGCTGCAAGCGTAACGTCAGATTCATTGATCGCACCAACACCACCATGGATGATCTTGACAACGACTTCTTCATTGGAAAGTTTGACAAGGCTCTGCTTGATCGCTTCTACAGATCCCTGTACGTCTGCTTTTACAACGATTCCAAGTTCTTTTAAGTTGCCTTCCTGGATCTGGTTGAACAGATCATCCAGAGACATCTTGGACTTGGTTTCTTCCAGTTTCTTGATCTTGTTCTGACTGATGAATGTCTCTGCAAAGCTTCTTGCATCTTTATCATTCTTGCAGCCAACAAATACTTCACCTGCATTCGGCACATCATTAAGACCGAGGATCTCAACCGGCATAGAAGGACCTGCTTCTTTTACACGGCGTCCCTGGTCATCCATCATGGCACGTACTTTACCATATGCAGAACCTGCTGCGATCGGATCTCCGACACGGAGTGTACCCTTCTGTACAAGAACGGTTGCAACCGGTCCTTTTCCTTTGTCAAGCTCAGCCTCAATTACAAGACCTCTTGCGCGGCGGTTCGGATTTGCTTTCAGTTCCATCACTTCTGCGGTAAGAAGAACCATTTCCAGAAGCTCTTTGATTCCTTCTCCTGTATGAGCAGATACCGGTACACAGATGGTGCTTCCGCCCCAGTCTTCCGGAATCAGTTCATATTCGGTCAGTTCCTGTTTTACACGGTCGATATTGGCACTTGGCTTGTCGATCTTGTTGATCGCAACTACGATCTCGATCCCTGCTGCCTTTGCATGGTTGATCGCTTCTACAGTCTGCGGCATGACACCGTCATCTGCTGCAACAACCAGGATTGCAATATCGGTAGAATTTGCACCACGCATACGCATTGCGGTAAATGCTTCATGTCCCGGTGTATCGAGGAAGGTGATTTTCTCACCGTTGATTTCCACAACTGAAGCACCGATATGCTGTGTGATTCCACCTGCTTCTCCTGCGATGACATGGGTATCACGGATCTTGTCAAGAAGAGAGGTTTTACCGTGGTCAACGTGTCCCATAACGCAGACTACCGGCGGACGTTTCTTCATTTTCTTTTCGTCTTCTTCGTCTTCTTTCAGAAGTTCTTCGATCACATCGACTACTTCTTCTTTTTCACAGAGCACATCGAATTCCAGAGCGATTTCTTCAGCTGTCTCGTAATCAATTTCCTGGTTGACTGTTACAATCTTGCCCTGCATGAAGAGTTTTTTAACGATTACAGATGGCTGGATCTTCATTGCATCTGCAAGTTCCTGGATTGTAAGTACTTCCGGAATTGTGATCTGCTTGATCTGCTCCTCCACAACCTCTTTCTTTGGCTGTGGTTTTACCATTTTCGGCTGAGCGTTATTGTTTTTGCCCTTTTTGCCTTTCTGCAGTCTGTCTTCGTTCTCTTCATTTCTGTTATATTCTTTCTTCTTGTGCGCATCTTTTGGTTTATTGCGGCTTGGTTTCTGTTCTGCGATTGCAGGTGCCGGAATAGACGGGCTGGATTTTCTTCTGTCGTCACGGCGTCCGCCATCACGCATCTCTCTTCCGTCTCTGTTATCACGGTTATCTCGATTATCTCTTCTGTCTCCGCGGTTCTGGAATCCGCCATCTCTTCTTCCATCACCCGGGCGTCCCTGTCTCTGATCCTGACCGTTTCTTGGCCCATTTGGATTTCTGCGCTGTCTGTTGTTATCACGGTTTTCTCCCTGCGGACGATCCTGTCTGTTTCCGTTCTGCGGACGTCCCTGGCCATTTCCATTACCCTGCGGGCGTTCCTGTCTGTTTCCGTTCTGCGGACGTCCCTGACCATTTCCCTGAGGGCGTCCCTGGCTGTTACCATTCTGTGGGCGTTCCTGTCTGTTTCCATTGCCCTGTGGGCGTCCCTGACCATTTCCAATGCCTTGCGAGCGCTGTCCGTTTCGACTGCCCTGCTGGCGTCCCTGACCATTACGGCCTCTTCCGCCGCCCTGTGAGTTCTGCGGTCTGAAAACCTGAACGATATTTTTCTTCTTCGGGGTATCTTCAGAAGTTTTTTCACTTTTTACTGCATCAATCTGTTCATCTGAAAGTGTACTCATATGACTTGCCACCTCAATTCCTTTATCTTTTAATATAGAGAGTATTTCTTTGTTTGTCTTATTCATCTGTTCTGCCAGTTCATATACTCTTAATTTTGCCATAAATCTACCTCCTGTATACAGTTCCTATTATCCTTCTTCCATATCCAGATGTTTTCTGATTCCTTTTGCAAACCCTGCATCTGTTACTGCAAGCGAAGCGCGGAACTCTTTTCCCATCGCATGGCCCAGGGTATCTTTATCTTCAAAAAAGTATATTGGCACTTTATAAAAATCACACATGTTCTGAAATTTCTTTTTTGTATTGTCCGATGCGTCGTCTGCCACAATCACCAGATGCGCGCGTCCTTCCTTGACTTCTTTTTCTGTCATGAATTCCCCGCTCTTTGTCTTGCCGGCTTTGGCCGCCAGACTGATCATCGATAATGCTCTATTCATGTTCAAGCTGCTCCAGCTCCTTTTCCAGATTTTCGTATATCTCTTTTGGTATCGCCTGTTTGAAAGAACGTTCCAGTCCTTTATTCTTTATTGCTTCCTGCAAACATTTTCCGGAAAAGCACAGATATGCCCCGCGCCCGTTCTTACGTCCGGTTGCGTCCAAAATGAATTCGCCTTCTGCTGTTTTCAGAACACGCAGCATTTCTTTTTTATTCTTCATTTCCTGACATCCCACGCATTTACGCATCGGGATCTTTTTGGTCGTACTCAAATAATCACCTCTGTCTATTCTTCATACAGATCAAGATCATCTGCTACTTCTTCCTCTGATTCTTCATCAGCAGAATATTCTTCGTCTGAATACTCTTCCTCCTGATAATCATCTTCATAATTCTCAGCCATATTCATATAATCTGCCGGAAGTTCGCCAGACTCGATCGCCTGTGTTTCGTTCTTGATATCGATCTTATATCCGGTCAGTCTTGCTGCAAGACGTGCATTCTGACCTTCTTTACCGATTGCAAGTGAAAGCTGGTAATCCGGTACAATTACACTTGCTGTTCTCTCATCCGGATCAGCCATTACAGAAATAACCTTCGCCGGGCTGAGTGCATTCTCGATCAGGATTGCCGGGTTATCACTCCAGTTGATGATATCAATCTTTTCACCGCGGAGTTCATTTACAACGGCTCCGACTCTGGCACCGTTCATACCAACGCATGCTCCAACCGGATCTACATCCGGGTCGTTAGACCATACTGCGATCTTGGTACGGGAACCTGCTTCTCTTGCAATGCTCTTGATCTCTACAATACCATCACGCACCTCGGTTACTTCCGCCTCAAAAAGACGCTTAACCAGTTCCGGATGTGTTCTTGATACAAGGATCTTTGGTCCTTTTGTCGTGTTCTTCACCTCTACAACGTAAAGTTTGATACGCTCTGTCGGCTCGAATTTCTCACCTTTTACCTGCTCATTCTCAGTAAGGATCGCATCTGCTTTTCCAAGGTTTACACTGACATTCTTGCCAATATATCTCTGAACCACACCTGTCACGATATCTTTTTCTTTTTCAAAGTACTGATCATATACAACTTTTCTTTCTTCTTCGCGGATCTTCTGAAGAATCAGGTTCTTTGCATTCTGTGTTGCGATACGTCCGAAAGATTTGGACTCAACCGGGATCTGTACGATGTCACCGATCTCATAAGAAGGATCGATCATCTTCGCATCTGCAAGACTGATCTGTTCTACTTTGTCCTCTACTTCTTCTACAACGGTCTTCTCCTGGATCAGAGTGTAATCGCATGTCTCCTTATCCATAATTACTTTGATATTGTCTGCTTTTCCGAAATGATTCTTACATGCATTGATCAGTGAATTCTCAATGGCATCCATCAGAGTATCTCTGCTGATATCTTTTTCCTCTTCAAGAATTGTAAGTGCTTCTAATAATTCGGTATTCATTTCCTTCTTCCTCCTGTCACTAGAAATCGAACGCCAGACGGATCAGTGCGATGTCTGCTTTATCAAATGTCATCGTCTCGCCGTCTTCATATTCAATGGTAACTGTATCTTTATCATAATCTTTTAAGATTCCAATAAACTCTTTCTGTCTGTCGATTGCCCGGTAAGTACGAACCTCTACTTCTTCTCCCAGGCTTCTTGCAAAGTCTTTTTCTTTCTTCAGCGGTCTGCCAAGTCCCGGCGAACTCACTTCCAGAATATACGCTTCATCGATAAAATCCTTCTCATCCAGAATGTCTGAAAGTTCCCGGCTTACAACCTCACAGTCATCGACCATAATTCCTCCCGGCTTATCAATATAAGCACGCAGGTACCAGTTTCCGCCCTCTTTTACATATTCTACATCCCAGAGATCAAATCCATGCTTTTCCACGATTGGGTTCAGAATCTCTTCTGTTTTCTGTTCATATACTTCTTTTTTTGACAATCTGCAACTTCCTTTCTTAATCAGGCTCCAAAAATCTGTCCGATTTTGGTTGTATGACTGGCAAAAAGAAGAGTGAACTTTCGTCCACTCTTCTGCCAGATTTCTTATGTAACTGCATACAGTATAGCACTACTTTTCCTGAAATGCAAGGATTTTTAAAATATATGCCTGATTCTCTTTGTAAAGACGCTTTCCGTCGTTCTCCTTCAGCCATTTTACAACCTGGATATCTGCTGCCCAGTCATCTGCCCAGACTTCATCACCTTCGCCACGCGCCGCCGCTTTTTCTGCGATGTATCCCGCCGGGTCTTCCGTAAGATCTTTCAGTACTTCATATGCTTTTTCGTTCTTATCATCCAGATCCTGTATCAAAACAACAGTTTCTGTATCCGGTGTCTTTCCATCGAGTGCCTGCAGCTGTTCATTATATTTTTCCAGATTCTCCAGGCTGTCCTTCGCATCCTCCAGACATTCTGTCAGGATTTCGATCTCCGTTTTTCCAGTACCACCCTTTGCAACCGGGCGGATGGATATTTCTGAATCAGCAGTCGTCTTTTTCAGCTCTGCCCGAATTCTCTCCTCATCGTGATCCATTCTTCCGATATCATATCCAAAGTAAAAACCGCCAATTCCAATCACAACAAGAAGAACGATTGCAAAAATTCTTTTTCCGGATTTTTTCTTTTTCATCTTCCGTCCTCCTTACCCTAATATCGTACCTGCTATAATTCCAAGGATCATTCCGCCGATCCCGGTTCCCGCAAGCGCCGCAAGATATAAGAGTACCTTCACCGCTTTGGATTTCTCCTTTTTCACCTTTGGAAGTGCCGGACCAGGCTCCGGTGTTCGCCTCTCCTGCGTCTGTTCCGGTGTCTCCTGCCGCGGCATTCTTTCGATTTCTTCTTGTGTCGGATAGGCAAACGGCATCACATCTGCTTCAAGAGCTGAAAATAATTTTCCATCAATCCACTGAAAATACTGCCAGATCGCCGCATCAAACATCCGGTGGGTATCCAGAAAATGATACCAGGATTCCACAAAGGTTTTTGTTCGGAAATATTCTCTATACGCCGGTTCCTCCAAAATATCCTTCCAGTGATACAGCTTATTCCGTTCCTTTTCATTCAAATACAGACTGATGCACTGCTCCATGATTTTCCGGACCTCACGGTCATCCGCGCCTTGTCGCTCAGAAGCATCCGCCATATTCTGGAACTGACGGGTCCAGTCACCGTCCCATGTCTGGAAATCTTCCTCTAACTGTACAGGTGGCTCTCCTGCCTCTTCTTCCCGGAAACTTTCCTCAGAATCTTCGTCAGAATGCACAGGAAGTTCTTCATACTGCGCAGAAGATTCTTCTGACTGTACATCTTCTTTCTGAGGATTTTCCATGTAAGCCTCTTCCGGGTTTCTCTCCGGCTCTGCATAATTCCATGTTTCAGATTCCGCTGCTTTTTCCTGCTCCGCTGCTCCCATCTCCATCCGCCGCGGCTCTTCCGGCATCTGTGGCTCTTCCCCTCTTCCCGCATTGCACTCCGCCCACGCAAGCGCCTCTTCATAGGCATCGTGGATCCTCTGGAATTCCTCCGGGTGTTCTTCCGGGTGGAACTCCCGGGACTTCGCCGCATACGCCCGCTTTATCGTTTTCTTTTCCGTTGTTGATTCAATCCCAAGTACCGTAAAACAGTTCATCACTGCTGCCTCCTCCACTCATCATACAGATAAGCTTCTATCTTGATCGGCACCGATCTCTTCGGTGTATTCTCCACAATATCCAGAAGCTCACTTGTCCTTGTATACGCTTTCTCGATCGTCCGCAGATCCTGTGCATTTAATGCAACTGAAAAATCCGCCAGGATCTTGTCCAGATATTTTCGGATTTCTCCAGTGTTTTCTTCGTAAAGACGATCGCCTCTTTCCAGCAGAAGCCGGTTCTTTTCCTGCTCTCTCGGATGGATCTTAATCTTCTGCAGCTCTTTTCTTCTTTCCTCAATCTGCTCCGGCGTAAGCTGGATATCTTTGTTGACGATCACCTTACTGAAATGCTCCTTGGTGCTCACCACGGTCACATCCACTTCCAGAATTCCGTTGATATCATAGGTAAATCGGACATCCACCGCTTCCCTCTGATCCTCTCTTCTTGCCAGCGGCACCGGCACACGGATCCGTCCGAGCTCCAGATTCTGGTCTGCATATCGGTGCTCGCCCTGTAAAATCGTGATATCACAGTATTCCTGGAACTGATGTACCGTCCAGTATCGCTCTATCCGGCTGATCGGAAGTACCGAATTCCGCTCAATGATCGGAGACATGATCGCCGGTCCTTTCGGATCCCCGTGAATGATCTCGGTTCCGAGTGTAAACGGACAGATGTCTGTAAGAAGTACATCCCGCACTGCCTGCTGTCGTTCCTTAATCCCGGCATACATTCCGGCGCCGACCGCAACCGCAACATCCGGATCGATCTCACACCACGGTCTTTTACCACTCAAAAACTGCAGATAATTCTGCACGATCTTCATCTTACCGGATCCACCGATCATAATGATCTCGTCAATATCCTCCCATCCATAACCACTGTCGTTCATCGCCCGTTTCAGCGGAATCCCGATTCCTTCCAGCAGCTTTGCAGACACCTCCAGAAGTCCTTTCGCATCCAGTTTCATCTGGTAAATCTGTCCGCCGATCACAACCTCCATCTCGCCCTCCGGCGCATTAGTCAGTGTACGTTTCAGCTTCTCACTCTCCCGGATCAGGCTGGCTCTTTCTTCATTAGTGATCTTTCCTTCATCAATCCGATTGACACTTAGAAATTTTTCCGCAATTGCACGGTTCACATCATCCCCACCGAGATGATTGTCTCCGGCAACTGCCACAATCTCGATCACACTGTCAAATGCATCTACGATCGAGATATCCAGAGTTCCTCCTCCAAAATCAAACACTAGAAAGGTCTGATCCTCCTTAGTCTTTCCAAAGCGATAGGCAAGTGCTGCCGCCGACGGCTCATTGACCAGACGCTCCACAGTAAGTCCGGCAAGTTCTCCTGCCATCTTCGTCGCATTTCTCTGAAAATCATTAAAATACGCCGGAACACTGATGACTGCCTCTTCAACCGGCTCACCCAGGTATTTTTCCGCATCTTCTTTCAGCTGCCGCAGGACCATGGACGACAGATCTGCCGCTGTAAACCGCCTGTTTCCAAGCATAAATGTCTTCTCCGTCCCCATAAAACGCTTGAAACTTGCCACTGTACTTTCCGGATGGGAGATCAGACGCTCTTTCGCCGTTTTCCCTACCAGCATCTCACCGTTCTCATCAATTCCTACTACCGACGGTGTTAAATATTCTCCCAGATTATTTGGAATCAACGTGCATTTATCATCCTGCCACACGCTTGCCAGACTGTTTGTTGTTCCAAGATCAATTCCTACCGTTGCCATACGATCGACCTACTTTCTCATTCGTGTTCCTGTTCCATCTCTTTTCGCCCGTTTCAAGCGGTTCAGTGTCACTTCTTTTTCATGGAAGATCACCTTGCTCTCCGTTCCTTCTTCAAACAGATATACCTCTTCCACACTGTCATTTTTCTGTAATTTCATACCGCGCACACCAACTGCACCCTTTTTCTTCTCCGAAACTTCTTCCGCCGGGAAACGGAGCACAAATCCATTCTCCGTCATCAGAACTACATCCTGCACATCCCGGATCGGCCGGATACTTACCAGTGCATCTTCATCCTGCAGCTTCGTTGCCGCGATTGTCCGCTTAGTTACCTGGAATTCACTTCCTGCCACCTTTTTGATCATTCCCTGCTTCGTGACAAACAGGAATTTTGAGAAAAAGAGTTCTCTGTCATCACATAGATATACGATTTCTTCTTTTGTACTGTCAAAATTACTTACATTGTCGATTGGAAATCCTTTGTCCCTGAACTTTCCATAAGGGAGATCCATCACTTTGATCTGATGCATCTTGCCATCCGATGTAAAAAGACACAACTTGCCGGTATTCATGCAGCGCAGAATATACTTATTCTCCTTATCTGCCGCTTCCCGGTTACGTTCATAGACGGATCCATCCACCGTCTTTGCATAACCAAAGCGGTCCATCAGAAGGACAACCTCCTGCTCCTGTACTTTATTTTCCTCAAACACAGCTTCTTCTGCATTCTCGATCTTCGTTTTACGCTTCACGGCATATTCTTTTTTCAGCGCATCCAGATCATCAATGATCACCTGCGCCATAGAATCATAATTATTCAGAATATCCTCATATTTTGCGATATTTGCAAGCGTTGTCTCATGCTCCTTCATCAGCGCCTCGATTTCCAGACCGATCAGCTTGTACAGACGCATCTCCAGAATTGCCTGTGCCTGCCGGTCGGTAAACCGGAGCATGGATGCCATCTTCTCAGATCTTTTCGACTTAAACTTGATCTTCTCTGTCGCACCTGTTGTCAGACATTCTTTTGCATCCCTGATGGACGAGCTTCCACGCAGGATCTCAATGATCAGGTCGATCACGTCACACGCCTTGATCAGACCCTCCTGGATTTCTTTTTTATCCTGCTCTTTTTTCAGCAGCGTCTTGTATTTTCTGGTTGCAAGTTCAAACTGGAAATCTACATGATGTTCGATGATACGTTTGAGTCCCAGTACTTCCGGTCTGCCATCGGCTACCGCAAGCATATTGACACCAAAGGTATCCTCCAGTCTGGTCTTTTTATAAAGCATGTTGATCAGATTGTCCACATCTGCATCACGCTTCACTTCAATTACAATACGGATTCCTTCCTTGGAAGACTGATTGGAAATGTCTACGATGTCACTGGTCTTCTTTGTCTCCACCAGATTGCAGACATCGTTCAGAAATTTACCGATTCCGGCTCCGATCATGGTGTACGGGATTTCGGAAATGACGATCTTCTTCCGTCCGCCTTTTATCTCTTCCACATCTACTTTTCCACGAATCTTGATCTTTCCGGTTCCAGTCTCATAAATTTCTGCCAGATCATCTTTATTGACGACAATCCCGCCTGTCGGGAAATCCGGTCCTTTGATGTACTTCATCAGCTGTTTTGTCGTGATGTCATTGTTCTTCATGTATGCCTTAACCGCATCCACAATCTCTCCCAGGTTATGTGTCGGAATACTGGTTGCCATACCAACTGCGATCCCTTCCGCACCGTTCAGCAGAAGGTTCGGAATTCTTACCGGAAGAACTGCCGGCTCTTTTTCTGTCTCATCAAAATTCGGTACAAAATCAATGATATCTTTGTCCAGATCGGCAAGATATGCCTCCTGTGTGATTTTCGCCAGTCTTGCTTCAGTATAACGCATGGCTGCAGCCCCGTCTCCTTCAATGGAGCCGAAGTTTCCATGACCATCTACCAGGATCATTCCTTTTTTGAATTCCTGTGCCATAACAACCAACGCTTCATAGATCGAGCTGTCTCCATGTGGATGATATTTACCCATGGTATCCCCGACAATACGCGCACATTTACGGTATGGTCTGTCATAACGGATTCCCAGCTCATACATGTCATAGAGTGTTCTTCTCTGTACCGGTTTCAAACCATCCCTGACATCCGGGAGGGCTCTGGAAATGATAACACTCATGGCATAGTCAATATATGATTTTTTCATCAGCTCCGAATATTCCGTCCGGATGATCTGTGACTCTTCCATTTTCTCTTACCTCTTCTAGTTTATGTTTTCTGATACACAGACTTTCCCCTTTTGAAAATCCATGCCTTTCCGATCTGTTTTTAAATATCCAGTTCTGCCTCTGTCGCATTTTCATAAATAAATGCGCGGCGCGGCGGAACTTCTGTTCCCATCAGCATCTCTGTTACACCGGATGCCATACGTGCATCCTCGATCTCGATCCGTTTCATCATTCGAGTTTCCGGGTTGAGGGTTGTCTCCCAGAGCTGCTCTGCATCCATTTCACCCAGACCTTTGTATCGCTGCAGGGTAAAGTCGGAATGTGTCTTTCTATATCTCTCCAGTGCCTTATCATCGTAAAGATACTCTTCTTCTCCCTTTTTCGGCATTGCCTTATAAAGCGGCGGCATTGCCACGTAGACATGACCTTCGTATATCAGTTCCGGCATAAACCGGTAGAATAAGGTCAGCAACAGTGTGGAAATATGCGCTCCATCCACATCCGCATCCGCCATGATGATAATCTTGTCATACCGCAGCTTTGTGATATCAAAGTCATTACCGTATCCCTCTGAAAATCCACATCCGAATGCATTGATCATGGTCTTGATCTCGGCATTTGCCAGAACCTTATCGATGCTTGCTTTTTCCACGTTCAGGATCTTTCCACGAATCGGCAGGATTGCCTGATACATTCTGTCGCGGGCAGTCTTTGCGCTTCCTCCCGCAGAATCTCCCTCAACGATGAAGATTTCACATTTGGATGCATCCCTGCTCTCACAGTTGGCAAGCTTACCGTTACTGTCAAAAGAATATTTCTGCCTGGTCAGAAGATTCGTCTTTGCCTTTTCCTCGGTCTTACGGATCTTTGCTGCTTTTTCCGCACAGGAAAGAACCTTTTTCAGTGTCTCCAGATTCCGGTCAAAGAAACGCGGGATCTCATCACTGGTCACCTTTCCGGTCGCTTTTGCCGCATCCTGGTTGTCCAGCTTTGTCTTGGTCTGTCCCTCAAATCTCGGATCCGGGTGCTTGATCGATACGATCGCCGTCATTCCGTTCCGTACATCCGCACCGGTAAAGTTGGCATCCTTATCCTTTAACACACCAATTTCACGGGCATACTGGTTCATGATCGTCGTAAATGTCGTCTTGAACCCGGTCAGATGGGTTCCCCCTTCCGCATTATAAATATTGTTGCAGAAACCTAGTACATTTTCATGAAATTCATTCACATACTGGAATGCAACTTCCACTTCGATACCTTCTGCTTCTCCTTTATAGTAAACCGGATCGTGGATCACTTCTTTTTTGGAATTCAGATCCTTGATAAATCCAATGATCCCATCCGGTTCATGATACTCGATCCTCTCTTCCTGTGTCTTTCTTTTATCTGTAAATATAATCGTCAGTTCCGGATTCAGGTAGGCTGTCTCATGCAGTCGGCTCTTGATCTCTTCCTCTTTAAATCTCGTCTTCTCGAAAATTGTCGGATCCGGAAGAAAATTGACACAGGTTCCGGTCTTTTTGGTCTTTCCGATCACCGGAAGAAGCCCATCCTCCAGTTCTACCACCGGAATTCCTCTCTCATAACGGTCGTGGTGGACCGCACCGTCACGGCTGATCTTTACATCCATATAAGTAGATAGTGCATTAACAACCGAAGAACCTACTCCGTGCAGACCGCCACTTGTCTTGTATGCCGAATCATCGAACTTACCTCCCGCATGTAGGGTGGTATATACGATTCTGGCCGCCGATACTCCTTTTGCATGCATACCTACCGGCACACCGCGTCCATTATCTGTTACCGTTGCAGAACCGTCCTTTTCCAGTGTCACCTCTATCTGTGAACAAAATCCTGCCAGATGCTCATCTACCGCATTATCTACAATTTCGTACACCAGGTGGTTAAGCCCCTTGGTACTGACGCTTCCAATATACATTCCCGGTCTTTTCCGGACGGCTTCCAGTCCTTCCAGAATGGTAATACTCTCCGCGTCATATGTAGTCTTTTTTGCCATTTTCTTTCTCTCCTCTTATGATCTATCCTAAAATATCCAGGTAAAATCCTGCGGCAGCAGCCTCCTTACAATTTCCCGGATTCCCTGATCTGTTTCTTCAATTCAGTAAGAAAAATTCTATCTCAATTTCAATCCTCTTGTCAAGCCAAATTGACCTCTCCTGCCATTATAACATATTTTATATCGTTAAACTTCTGTAGTTTCCATTCTGTCATAAGAATACTCCCTCTATTGTCCGGTCAGCACACTATTTAAAAGGTCTGCCAGCACCTCCATGGCATTTCGCATTTCCTCTACCGTGTTGGTCTGCGCGCCCGCTTCAATAAGAAGCATCCGCGGCATCAGATCCATATTGTATTTATAGCCGCGAAGATAGTTTCTCCTTGCAAATCCCGGATATTTTGTTTCTGCCGCAATCTTCATCTGCAGGGAAAATGCAAGATTATCCTGCAAATATGGATTGGCCATTCCGGCAAGGTCTCCGTTTACCCGCGTCCGGCTCAGTCCGTTAAAAAACATGATCTGTGCCGTCGGTTTCCCATTTATCTCTGTCACCAGATGCGTAGTATCCGCCACGCCGTCTCTATGCAGATCGATCACCACTTCGATACTCGGATTTTCCGCAAGGATCTGTTCCACCTCAGGTTTGGCAAATTCATAGGCCTCGCTCCGGTCCAGTTTCCCATTGATCAGATCATATACACCCTCATGATGCATGGTCGGAATCTTGTATTTGTTATTTAAAATCTCCGTCAGATAACGCCCGATCCCTACAATTGAGGTGGACGGATCATTATCTGAATCTGCGAATGTCTCCTGGGAATGGGTGTGATAGATCAGGATTTTCGAACCGCCCGTACTCAGATTGATCCTCAAATCTTTTCCAAGCAGCTCCGAAGCGTTCAATTCCGAAGGATTGATATAAGTCACGCTGTCCACCGTATAAAAATTGCTCACAAGATATTCAAAATCATTTAGCCGCTCCATCGAAAGATCCATCGTCGGTACGGACGCCTGCCTTGTCTCTTCACTTTTGTCTTTCCCGATAAGCTGTCCATTTTCATCCACCGAATTTTCTTCTTCTGCCTGCTTTTTTGCAAGAATCGCATAGGTAGCCTCATCTTCTGTCAGAAGCTCTGCCGCCTCCCGTTCAGTCACATAATTGCCAAGAGGAATCATGGCAGATGCCATGTGGACAACAGCCTCCGTCACCCGGATTTTCCCTTGTTTTTTTCCCGTATATGTAACTCCCGGCATATAAAGCCGCTCCGCATTCTCCTGAACGCTCTGGATCATCCTGATCTTCCAGGACTTCGGGATCAGTGAACCGCTGCTTTTTGCTTCCAGTCCCCAGATTCCCAAAATCATAATGGCAAGAAGCACACAAATTCTCTGTTCTTTTTTCATCTGCGCGCCTCCCTGCCAGTTTCTGAAGATCGCTGTAGCAAAACCATATCTTTCCAGACTGGATCCTGCCCCGGACCTTTTGTGTCATATTGACATAATATATGCAGCTCACTGCCTGATTATGTCGCTGAAGCCGCAAAAAGCATATTCAGTGCCTCCGAAATCGTATAACTGATTCGCCTGACGGTCTCATCAATATCTTTTGGTGTTACAAACATTCCATTTAAATGTGGCGCGATCAGTTCTTTAATCAGCTCATATTTTTCTGCAGGACTGTATCCTTTGATCACACTTGCCATGCCTTTTAAAGATTCAGATACTTCCACTGCACTGAGCAGATTATCCATCGTATCGCCTACAATGGTTGCCGCATCCACTACAGTCGGCACACCGATTGCAATCACCGGGATCCCGACTGTCTTTTCCGTGATTGCATTTCGGTGATTTCCCACCCCGGATCCCGGATTGATTCCCGTATCCGCAATCTGGATCGTCCGGTTCAGCCTTTTTGAATTTCTCGCTGCCAACGCATCGATCACCAGAAGGATATCCGGTTTTGTCTCTGCCACCACCCCCCGGATCACCTCCACAGTCTCCATTCCGGTCTGCCCCATAACCCCCGGCACGATCGCGCTGACCGACCAGACCTCATCTTCCCCTGTTGCATACTTGCCGTACTCCTCAATAATATGCCTTGTGATATGCAGGTTGTCTACCACATAAGGACCAAGTGCATCCGGTGTCACCTGCCGGTTGCCAAGACCGACCACCAGGATCTTTCCCATCTTTCTTTTAGGAAGCAGTTCTCCAATGAATTTCCGGAGCTGCTGTGAAATCTCCTCATGATATCCTTCATCGGGAACTGCCATTTCCGGTGCCTCGATCGTGATATAGCTGCCAACCGGTTTCCCCATCACTTTTGCTCCGTTTTCGGTCTCAATCCTCACGGTCGTGATGCGGATCTCATTTTCCTCATCATACTCTTCCGTCAAGATCACACCCTGGACCTCAACATGGTCAGATTCAAACCGTTCCTTCTCTTCCAGCGCCAGATCCGTCCTGATATTATACTTTTCAACCATAGTCCTCTCCCATTTCTGTATTTTCTGTCTTATTCACTTAGTTTTTCGCAAAAAATTGGAATTATGTATTGACAAGCAATCTTTCTTCGCCTAAAATAAATAAGTGTGTTCGACGGATGTTCCGTGTCACTTTTCGTCGAATTCAATATTATGATTATATAATTTATGAAATGATAATTTGGAGGTGTCGGAAATGGCTAATATTAAATCCGCAAAAAAGAGAATTTTAGTAACTGAGACAAAGACAGCTAGAAATAAAGCAATCAAATCTAAAGTGAAAACTTATGTAAAGAAAGTTGAAACTGCTGTTGAAAAGAAAGACGTTGAAGCTGCAAAGGTTGCATTAAAAGAAGCAATCTCTGTAATCAACAAAGCAGGAAGCAAGGGTGTTTACCACAAAAATACTTGCGCAAGAAAGATCTCTCGTTTAACAAAAGCTGTTAACGAAATTGCTTAATTCCGGTTTCGAGATAAATAATGAATGATAAAAAGGCAGCCATCCCGTCAGTGGCTGTCTTTTTTGTTTTCATAAATCTTTCAAAAAAGAGTCTGTACTGAAATGCTGCTTGTATTCGGTACAGACTTTTTTTGTCTTATGATTTTCTCTTATAATTTAGAATAACCGTAGCTGTTCACGATAGCTTCGATCCGCTGTCCTTCTCTGCACTTCGGGCAATCTTCCGGAGAATATGCTCTGTAATGCGGAAGATCACTGCTTGTGAAGATCGTATTGACTTCCATTCCTGCAATCTTGTTGACTGAACTGAAAATTGCGCTGATTCCGCAGACTCTTCCACCGTAGTAGAGAACAGACTCGATTGCTTGTTTGACAGATTTACCGGTTGTGATGGACGCTGCAAGGATCAGAACCTGTTTGTTCTCAACCATTCTCTGTTTGTTATCACGGAACAGGATCTGTCCGTCCTGATACATCTCCGGGGTAATAATGGAAATGTTGTTTCCTTTGCTGAGTGAGTACTGGTTCTCATCGGCAAGCTGCTCGGCAAGGAAGGTTCCGATCACTTCTGTCTCTTCCATGCAAACGATGGTATCTACCGTTGTGTTAGAAAGGTAAGCTGCTGCAAGAACTTTTGCAGTTTCACGGGCGTTGTTGTGACGGGATTTGACCGTTGACATGTCGATGTAGGTGTTGATGTGGGAATGACTTGTTGCAAAGTGTCCTTTTAAAATTTTAATTCGCGCCTTTGGGTTTTTAGCGGAGCGAAGGTCTTCCAGTCTTTCATCCATTTCTAGTTCCTCCTTTAAGTTGTTTTGGTGGTTTTGACTGGTTTTAGTATAGCACAGAGGGATGGGTTGTGCAATATGTATATTTCGTGAGGTTTTGAAAAGGAAACAAGTTAAAAATTTTTCTAATCTATTCTCCGTACCAACTTAGTTGTGCATTCCATAGTTTTTGATAAAGTGAATCTGAATTTGCTAACAATTCTTCATGTTTTCCCTGCTCTGCTATTGTACCATGATCCAGCACCAGTACCCGGTCAGCCATTTTTGCAATACTAAGACGATGTGAAATAATGATAAGCGTACTGTCATTTCCTATACGTCTGAAAATAAGATCATTTAATTCTTTTTCATATAGCGGATCAATGGCTGATGTAGGTTCGTCCAATAAAAAGAAAGTCCCTCCGTGGTAAAATGCTCTCGCCATCGCCAATTTCTGCCATTGCCCTCCCGACAAATCTACTTTTCCAAACTCCCGTCCAAGAATTTCATTTTTTGCAATCTGACTGAGGTTTAGTTCTGTAAGAAGCTCTTCTGCAAGTACTGGATTTTTTAATTCCAATTCCTGGGGAGCAAGATTTTCCAGCAACGTTAATGCATATTGCTGATATTCCTGAAACATAACAGAAGGTGTATCAGCGAGAACACCTTCATTTTTCCCTTCTGTAACTACCAGTAATCCTGCCAGTAATTTAGAAAGCGTTGTTTTCCCAGCACCATTCACCCCCACTATAGCGATTTTCTCTCCGGCATGTATTGTAAAATTCAAATCATGAAGCACCGGTTCTTTTCCCGTCGGGTACGTAAATCCTGCATGATGGAATGCAATTTTACCCGTTGATGCGATTCTTTGTGTTTCGTTCTCTGTATCCAGAAACAGGAAAAATGGTTTTACCATTAGACAAAACTGCGAAAAAGCTCCCAAGTCTGAAAACAACTGTGCATACTGATTCTGAAGCTGAAATGTTGCAGAAACTGCTACCATGAACGCTGGATAATCAATTTTTCTCTGGAAAAACAAATAGCCGGCCAGTACATAGACACCTGCTGTTGCAGCAACATTTAAAAACATCAAAAAAGTACGAATCTTTAACACCTGCATTTCCACTTCATATTCTTTTTCACGCAGTTTTCTGGAAGAAGTTTTCCATTTCTGAATAAGAAAATCACTGCTTTCATATACAATCCGCTCTTTTGTGTAGCGGATATCAGTTGTACATTCTTTTCGGTCCTTTTCTTCTTTTGCAAGAGCCGCTAATTGTGTACGCCTGCGACTTTTTAAAATTGCTTCACTGACATTTCCAAAAAGTGCTGGAATGGCAGCCAGTACAATAAGAAGAAAAAAAGACGAATGGATAATAGATGCATATCCAGAAAGAAGAACAATTGACAGCACCGCACCAGATAAAGTAATCACGCATTCGACTACCCGATATACATTGATACTTGCAACTTTCGCTTCCCATAGTCTGTTATAGAAGGACGGCATCTCATAATAACGCATCGCAATTTTTCCACATTTTTCATGAAGTATCAATTTTGTTTTCTTCTCAAATTCCAGCAATCCTCCGAACTGAACAATCACACGCTCATAGTAAATGGTGTAGCTTTTCATCAGAAACAAATACGCTCCATAGAGCAAAACCGGAAGAAGCAATGTTAATACCTGATAGTCTGACAATACAGACTTTTCGGCAAGCTGATAGATTCGGCGACTGATCTGAATGCCAAATACTGGAAGTACAGCCAGAAATAGGTGGACGAATATCATCCCTGCAAAATGTTTTGGCATCATTTCTGCACCCAGTTTGAGACATTTCGCCACAACCGTATGCTTACAGTTAAATTTCATCCACATACATCTCCTTCTGTGTTTGATAAAGTTTTCGATAAACTCCATTTTTGCGCATCAGTTCTTCATGACACCCATGCTCTACCAACTGACCATGATCCAATACAAGAATTTCATCCATCTGACTGACAGCGCCGAGACGGTGCGTGATAAATAACGTTGTCTTTTCTTGAAATATATGTTCACTCAATCTATATACTTCCCGTTCAGAAATAGGATCAAGACTGGCTGTCGGTTCATCCAAAAGAATGAAATCTGCCTCCGAAAGAAAAGCTCTGGCAATTGCCAGTCTTTGCAATTGTCCTTTTGAAAGTAATGTTCCTTCTTCTGTCAAAAGTGTAAGTGGTGTGTCAAGCCCCTGCTTCAGATTTGAACATTCTAGCATGTCCAGTACCTCTGACACTCTGGCATTCGAAAGATTCGAATCATTTCCCATCAAAAGATATTCCCTTACAGTTACCGGATAAACCTGAAAATCCTGAAATAGCGCTGTCTTTTTCTCAGTTCCATCATAGATTCTGCCATTTGTCGGTTTATAAAGATCAAGCAACAGTTTTGCAAGTGTCGTCTTTCCAGCCCCATTTACTCCAACAAGACCATAGTGTTTTCCCTTTTCAAAAGTAAAGCAGATCCCTTTCAAAGTATCTTCATTATTTTCATAATAACGAAACTGTAAATTGTCCAAAGACAATACATTTTCTCTGGGTGATTCTGCCCTGAAGTTATTCGCTGACCCTTTTTCCAAAAAATCATTTTCTACAAATCGGATTAATTCTGTGCGAAGACCATGAAACTCCCGAATTGGAAATACGCTTTCTGCACACCGTGAAAGTTCCTCTAGCATTCTTGCAATGGTTTCCGTGATTGCGGTATAAGTTCCGAGTGTAATCGACTCCATTGTATTCGGCAAAGCAAAATAAAACATTACAAAAACTGTAATTCCTATCAAAATACTCTCGAGCAATATTTGTCCACGAAACCGAGTATGACCACTCTTTCGATTTATCCTGGCAGCCTGATCAAATTCTTTTGAAAATCGTTCATCCATAGCCTTCGATGTGTCATAAATCCGGCGCTCATAAGCATATTCCCGTTTAATTTGTAAATCAGAAAGATAATTAAACCGACGTGCTGTCTCCATATATCGTTTCCAAAAACCAAAGGTATTTTTTGTTGTCCGTAAATTAATCACAAAAGCAACTAAAACGAGTATGCTCATAACAAGTATTGCGAAAAATGAAGTATTTCTCATAAACCAGACTAAAACGATAGAAGACAAAACAAGTCTGAGCCAACTGACTAATGCATCCGTATATTCCAATGATTTTTCAAAATATGAATCGGATCGTTTTATTATTTCCTGTATATTTTGCTGTTCTAAAAATTGAAGAGAAAGTTTTTGACAGACATGCATAATCTTTTCCGGCATTACGTCTTTATATTGTTTTGTAATCCATATTTTCGCAGCCTGTTTAAATATATATAAGATGTTTTCTAGTAAAAACAATATAATGATCCAAATAAAATCCATTATAATAATTTTAGAAGAAGCATCATATACAATATGGTCAATTAAAAAAAGCTTTAAAAATATCTCAGACAAAACAACAAGATGTATTATTGTCTGTACAAATACCATTGTAAAATAAATACTTTTATTGTACTTTTTTTCGTTTCTCATTTCATCGTCCTAACAATCAATTCCTAATAAGATTTCCCTTTCCACCTCATTTTTTATATCATATAAGAGACTTCCATAAATTTCTTCAGCTTTCGAAATAGTTTGTTCATAAATAAGTTTTAAGAAATTATCTTTTCCACCTTGTTCCAACAACTTAGTGCAAAATTTGCAAGCAATAAAATTAGAATAATTTCTATCATAACTATCATAATTATTTCATATTTCAAAAATATCTATGTCATGCTTATTTAACATATAATGATTATTATATTTTACACTATTAAAACATTCAGCAACTCCTTCATTTATAAATTTTGTTTTACTTTTAATTCTCCCTTCCATATTATAACTACTAAATCTCATAATTAATCCCTCTCATTATATCTTTACTGAAATTCGTAATTTACAAGATAGGTGTCTTTACTTGCACTAAATATCTACATTTTAATACGCTTTATATTTGCATAATTTACATAGCACCACAATTTCCAGTGCATTTGCAAGCATCTAGTGGAGAAATATGTTCTGTTTTATGCAGTTCACTGGCCATAGTTTCTATTTGTTGAATCGGGTTCGTTCGTGCATCTTTAATAACTTCAAAAATATCATTTTTTTATCATTTTTCATTTCATTCACCTCTCCAATAAAGACACCTATTATCTTTACTATATCACAGATGGGATAATTATCAATATATTACTTGATACAAGGAATAATATTCAGTCTTTTTTGTTGTTTTATTATTTTTTTGACAAATCAATTTAAAATATATCATTGAACATTTGTGATAGAAAACGGTTTTTATTTTATATAATGTAAGCGTATCGTTTTGTAAAGAGCAATATTGTAGTTTTATGCAAAAAATGTTAAAAACAGTAATTCAAGCAACTTTACTATAGTTTTACGCCTCATTTATATAATATCACTAAAAAATGACAGAAAAATCTGTTTTACAACTGTCTTTTATAATATCATACAATTTCTTTTGTCCATTCTTCATCCACTCTGCTCACAGTAATATAATCTTATTTTTTTCGACTTAGGTAAGTGAGATGCTGGAGATGAAAATTATTGGTTTGACGGGACTTTTGTTTAGAGGTGACGCCAAACTGGCGCGGGAGCGCGGTTTGGCTGGATGGGTAGTTTGACGGGACTTCTGTTTTGGGGGGGACGCGGAATTGGCGCATAGCGCGATTCCGCTGGGTGTGTTTGTGAGTTTGTGGGTCGAATGATTTACATACAAGCCGGTCAGAGTCTCACAAGCAGAGCTTGTTCGACCGTTGGCGGCGCCAACTAACTAATCAGAAATAGAAGGAGTCCCGGGAAAGCATGCGAGCATGTTTTTCCGGGACTCCTTCTATTTCCGCTTAGCTGACCGGCTTGTTGCCTATCGCTTAGTTATTGATCAGTTTATCTTCACCATTCCAGCTGTAGAGTTTTCTGATTTCTTCTCCTACTACTTCTGATGGATGTTCTGCGGCTTTCTTTCTCATTGCTTTGAAGTGTACCTGACGTCCTGCCGGTGACATGTCGAGAAGGAATTCTTTTGCGAATGTTCCGTCCTGGATGTCTGAGAGGATCTTCTTCATTGCTTTCTTTGTATCTTCTGTGATGATCTTTGGTCCTGTGATGTAATCACCGTATTCTGCTGTGTTGGAGATTGAGTATCTCATTCCGGCGAATCCGCTCTGGTAGATCAGGTCTACGATAAGTTTCATTTCATGGATGCATTCGAAGTATGCGTTTCTTGGATCGTATCCTGCTTCGCAAAGTGTTTCGAAACCTGTCTGCATAAGGGCACATACACCACCGCAAAGTACAGCCTGTTCTCCGAAGAGGTCTGTTTCTGTCTCTACTCTATATGTTGTTTCAAGAAGTCCTGCTCTTGCTCCACCGATTGCAAGACCGTAAGCAAGTGCTCTGTCCCAGGCTTTTCCTGTGTAATCCTGTTCTACTGCGATCAGACATGGTGTTCCTTTTCCTGCCTGATATTCGCTTCTTACTGTATGTCCCGGTGCTTTTGGAGCGATCATTGTTACATCTACATATGCCGGAGGTGTGATGCATCCGAAGTGGATGTTGAATCCGTGTGCGAACATCAGCATGTTACCTTCCTCAAGGTTTGGTTCGATGTCTTTCTTATACATATCAGCCTGAAGTTCATCGTTGATAAGGATCATGATGATATCAGCTTTCTTTGCAGCTTCTGCTGCTGTATATACTTCAAATCCCTGAGCTTCTGCTTTTGCCCATGATTTGCTTCCTTCGTAGAGACCGATAATGACATTGCATCCTGAATCTTTCAGGTTCAGTGCATGTGCATGTCCCTGGCTACCATATCCGATGATAGCTATTGTCTGTCCTTCTAATACTGATAAATTACAGTCTTCCTGATAAAAAATTCTTGCTGCCATTTTTAATTTCCTCCTATGACTTATTGAATTCTATAGAGTTAAAGGCTCCATGCCCCTAGCTTTCTTATGTAACTACTGCTGCATCCCTGAAGGTGCCGCTTTCGAGCTCGTCGCTCTTTTCAAAACGTCTCTCTGCTTTAATCAAACATGATCACATCATCGCTTCCGCGCTTCAGTCCGGTAATACCGGTTCTTGCCAGCTCCAGGATCTCATATCCGTCCAGAAGCTCCATAAACGCTTTCAGCTTTGATTCGGTTCCCGTCAGTTCAATCATCAGACAGTCTTTTTCAACATCAACGATCTTCGCACGGAAAATATCTGCCAGTGAAATAAGTTCTGCTCTTTCAGATGCATTTGCACGAACCTTGATCATAACCAGTTCTCTGCATACTGAATTGCTGTCATTTAACGGCTTAATCTCGATCACATCTTCCATCTTGCGAACCTGCTTCTCGATCTGTGAAAGAATCTGTTCATCTCCACTTGCTACGATCGTGATCCTTGTAAATCTCGGATCTGCAGTTGTACCTGCGGTAATACTTTCAATATTGTACCCCCGTCTGCTGAACAATCCTGCCATACGGCTTAATAGTCCCGGATTGTTATAAACCAAAATTGAATAAGCTTGTTTTCTCATAACATACTCCTTTACTTTACAAAACAGAGTGCGTTCTGTTTTTTTATTGTAGCAATTGACACCACCTTTGTCAAGTAGCTTTCTAAAATTTTATCACTTTAATTCGATTTTATCAATTACAGGAACCTCTAATTATCGTTTTCACACTGATTTTTCCGGATTTTGTCAAAATATATCCTTTTATCATCTGGACATATAATTCTTCAATTGCCTGTCGGACAAATCGTTTTTTGTCAAATTCGACTGTTGTCAGCTGCGGTCGGCAAATGAGTGCTGTTTCTTCTTTTCCGACTGCCATCACTTCAATTTCCTCCGGCACCTTGATTTCCAGATCATGCAGATAACCGACAGCCTCTGCTCCCTGTACGGCAGATGCAAATACGAGCATATCTGCGGATAAAGCAAGCCCTGCCAGCCGGATTTTATAGAACATTCTCCGCAGATCCCTGTCTTTTGGAATTTCCAGATATTGTTCTTCTTCAAGACAGCAGCCTTTTTTTGAAAATATTTTCTGCATTCCCTGCCATACCACTTTTCCGTACTCTTCCGTTCCATCCAGAAACCAGATTCTCTGTTTCTCTCTTTTAAACAGAAACCTTGCGACTTCCTCACCGGCTTTTCCGTAAATCCGGTCTGTTCTGTATATCGCAGCCACCGGAACTGCACACATCTGTCGGATTCTTGTACACGCCTCTTCATTGAGCCAGATACAGATAACCCCATCCAGTTTCCATACCGCCGCATATCGTACAAATTCTTCTGCTGTTTTTACAAAATGCAGCAGCATATAGTATTCCCTCTCATCCAGACTCTTCTCGATCTCACGCAGTATTTCTTCTAATTTTTCACTCTCCTGCTCCCATTCCTGCCTTTTTCCAACAACTACAGCAATCATCCCGGAAGATTTTCCGGAAAGGATACGTGCTCCCATGCTTGGGGCATATTCCTGTTCATCCAGGATCTCCTCTATCCTTTTTCTCGTCTTTCTTGATACTTTTTCCGTTCTTCCATGGATCACATTCGATACAGTTGTTGCACTCACTCCGGCTATTTTTGCAATATCTTTGATCCTGATTTTCCCCTCAGCCATTTCTTTCCCCCATTTATTTCTTTTGTTTTTTCTGTTTCTACTATCTTACACTTCTTTTCTTCTTTCTTACTAATTCGCATTTTTTCGACATCACCTGTAACTTTTCGATAAAATATTTTACAGATCATTGCCCGGATATCCACCTTGTGCTATCCTTAATCTGTTAAATAATTTTTCAGATACAGGAGATTGAATCATGGATGGTATTATATTTGACGTAGACGGCACACTCTGGGACTCAACCGAAGCAGTTGCCAGATCCTGGAATCAGGCGATAGAGGAGAATACAGATTTTTCCCTCTCACTTACAGCAGATTGGCTTAAGTCACTTTTTGGAAAAACAATGGATGAGATCACGCTTGCACTCTTTCCTTCCTGCCCAAAAGAAGAACGTGACCGAATCGGCTATCTTTGCTTTAACTATGAAAATCGGCTGCTTGAAACCGATCACGGTGTTCTTTACCCAGATGTTGCGCAGACACTGGAAAACCTTTCTCAGAAAACCGGCCTTTATATCGTCAGCAACTGCCAGTGTGGATATATCGAAGTTTTTCTAAAAACGATGGGACTCGAAAAATATATCAAAGATTTTTTATGCTTTGGTCAGACACAGGTTCCAAAAAATGAATCCATCCGTCTTCTGATGGAGCGCAATCATCTGCAGGATGTGGTTTATGTCGGAGATACTTCAGGTGATTTTGATGCCTGCCAGAAAGCAGACGTGCCTTTTATTTATGCTTCGTATGGATTTGGTGATATTCCGGATCCACCAAGACAGATTGGCGCAATCAGGGAACTTCCTGCTCTTCTTGGACTGTAGATTTTCTCTGTTTATGTTCCTGGTTCAGGATTATATAGCAGTTTTTTCCATCATTCAGCATCAGCAGAGTCTGCCACCGGTAGTTTCCTTCCATACACATGACAATATAAAAAGATCAGAGTCTGATAATCACATTTTTTATCATTCTCTGATCTTTTTATATTGAATTCTTTCCAGTGGATTTTTCCTTCTCTTTATTCCACATCCTCTTCATCAAATTCACACACCACATAATACCCCTGCGGTGTCTGCTTTACGTCAATCACCTTTCCCTGTCCTGACTTAAGTCTCTGCCATGAACGATAATTGGCGCTCATTGCCACAGCCGGCTCAATCGTATAATAAAAATACGCAGCTACAACGCCCTCTGTCACATCAACAATCTGTCCGGGTTCAACCAGTCCCGGACGCTCCATTTTAAATTCCATCTGTCTCATTTCCGCCTGATACCTGCCTCTTTTTCTATATTGTATTCGTTTTTTCTTGTAATTGCAAGTATTTACACAGTCTGTTTTGTGACGAAGCTTTGAAGTAGAACGCCGCTGTCAGGTGGTCTTTTTAGCCACCTGATCTAAAACAACTGAAATCACATTATCCTTCGTTCTATTCGGATTTCTTACACTGTTTTTCATGCAGAACTTCCGGAACGATCATATAATGCTCCTCAATCAATTTTGCTGTCTTTTCAACAGGCAATTCTTTTATTCCTTTTAAAAGGATCTCATGATTGTAGCGAAGTACATCAAAGGGGATGATGGATTCAACACCCATTGTATAATATCCGCACAAATTGCTTTCCCGGAGCATTGCCCATATTTTATATAAGGTTTCGCACTTTGCTGCTCGAACAATGCATGAATGAAACTGTTCATCATAACACATAATGTGGTACACATCTTTTTCTTTCGCAGCTTTTTCCATCTGCTCCAGACACTCATCCATTTCCCGTTCGATTTCTTCCGGAAGTTTTCCGGCAATGATCCTGATTGCCAGAACTTCCAGGGTAGAGCGGACAAGATATTTTTCCTGCATTTCTTCATAGGAAATCGTCTTTACTGTACTGCCTTTATGAGACTCATAAACAACAAATCCTTCCTCCCCAATATGACGCAGGGCTTCTCTGACCGGTCCCCGGCTTACATAAAACTTCTCCGCAATATCTTCTTCTACAATTCGTTCCCCCGGTTTGATCTTCCCCCGAATGATGTCTTCTCTTAATACATCAGCGATTTGCTGCCAAAGAGTTTTTCTTTGTATTGATGCCTTCCTGGTATAATCCATTCATTCTTCCTTTCAGATTTTTGCAGTTTTTTATAAAAAGAACAGGCTGATCCCCACAATTACTGCCAGTGTAATGGCCAGAGCCGGCCAGAGTGCCCAGAATGCCCCCAAAACCATAGCCAGATAATCTCCCTTTTCAAAAACAATGTTCTGGTCACTCATCTGCTTTTTAAATTCCAGGAACTTTTTATCCTGTTCTTCCAACTGTCTTCCTCGTTTGCTGTATCCTCCAAAAAAGCTCATGCTAATTCCTTTCTGATTTTATGAATCCTTTTCTACTCCGAGTGGATTATGACAGGCTACAAAATGTCCCGGTCTCATTTCCACAAGTTCCGGTGTAATATGCTTACAGATTTCTGTACAGTATTTACATCTTGTATGGAACTTACATCCTTTCGGCGGATGAACCGGACTTGGGATATCTCCTTCAAGCGGGATCATCTCTCTGTTAGAATCTACGTCTGTCGTCGGAATTGCTGATAACAGCGCTTCTGTATATGGATGTGTAGGGTGATCAAACATTTCCTGTGACTCTGCAAGCTCTACGATGTTTCCAAGGTACATAACACCAATTCGGTCACTGATATATTTTACAACACTCAAACCATGTGAAATAAATAAGTATGCAAGATTGTCTTCGCTTCCGAGATCTTTCAGAAGGTTGACGATCTGCGACTGAATGGAAACGTCAAGTGCGGAAACCGCCTCATCGCAGACTACGAATCTTGGTTTCAATGCAAGTGCACGTGCAATACCGATTCTCTGTCTCTGTCCACCGGAGAACTGATGTGGATAACGATGGATCATATATGGTGCAAGTCCACATTTTTCCATGACTTCCATAACATACGCCTGCATTTTTTCATCATTTTTCTTAAAAATGCCATGTGCAAGAAGACCTTCTCCGATGATCTGTCCAACTGTCATACGTGGATTCAGTGATGAGTATGGATCCTGGAAGATCATCTGCATATCTTTACGAAGGAAACGCATTTCTTGTGTTTTCAGTCTCGCAAGATCTACTCCATTATCACGGTATGATTCGTATTTTGTAAAAGCTTCATCATTTTTATATTTGCTGCGGAGTTCTTCTAACTTCTTCTCCGCTTTTTCAAGTTCCACTTTCTTCTCTGCGATTTCTTTTGTCTTATCGACACCTTCCATCTGGTTTTCTTCATTTAAACCGCTGATCACTCTGGCAACTTTGAATTTTTCAAGCAGTAACTGTTCTGCTTCTTTTGTGTCATCTAAGCTATAGAATCCACCAATGATCTGAACAAGATTCAGGAATTCCATATTACATTTCTTCTGGATATTTTCATATTCGGCCTGTTTCTGGAATTTTTCCGCAGAATCTTCCATTTTTTCATATTCCGCTTTTAATGCTTCTGCCTTCGCTTCTAATTCGGCAATTTTCTTTTTACCAGAAGAAATATTTTTGATTGTTTCGTCTACATAAAGCGGTGCCATATCGGTAAGAGTTCTGCCGTAATACATTGTCTTACCTTCTGTCTGTTTGTAGATCTGAAGTAAAGTTCTTCCAAATGTTGATTTTCCACATCCGGATTCTCCAACAAGACCAACTGTTTCTCCTTCGTAAATATTCAAAGTAATTCCGTCATTGGCTCTTACATACTCCTGCTCTTTCTGGAATAACTTTGTTTTCTTAAGTGGAAACCACTGTTTCAGATCCGTGACCTTCAAAAGCACTTTCTTTTCATCATTATTTGGCATGGCGTGCCTCCTTATCCGGGTAGAAACAACGAATCAAGTGATTGTCTTCTGCCAACTCTAATTTTGGTTCTTCATTCATACATTTCTCTGTTGCATATTTACAACGCGGAGCAAATTTACATCCCTTCGGAAGATTGAGCGGATGAGGTACTGCTCCCGGAATTGCCTCAAGTCTTGCTCCGACCGGTGTATCCAGACGTGGAATTGAAGTCATAAGTCCTTCCGTATATGGATGTGAACAGGTTGTCTCTTTTGCAAAGATAGTTCTTGCTTTACACATTTCCACAACCTGACCACAATACATAACTGCCACTTCATCTGCCATCTGGTTGATAACTCCAAGGTCATGTGTAATGAACAGAATAGAGGTCCCTTTTTCCTTTTTCAGTTCATTCATCAGCTTTAAGATCTGTGCCTGAATGGTAACGTCCAAAGCAGTAGTCGGTTCGTCAGCGATCAGAAGACTTGGTTCGCAGGCAAGAGCCATGGCGATCATAACTCTCTGACGCATTCCACCTGACAGCTGATGCGGGAACTGTTTCATAACAGATTCCGGATTCGGGATCTTAACAGCTTTTAACATTTCAAGTGATTTCTCACTTGCTTCTTTTTTTGTGATTTTCTGATGGGTTAAATAAACTTCATTTAACTGTTTTTCGATCGTATATACCGGGTTCAAACTTGTCATCGGTTCCTGGAAAATAACGGAAATCTCATTTCCACGAATCTGGTACATATCATTGATTGTACACTCCGCAAGATTTCTTCCCTTGAAAGTAATTGTACCGCTGTCGATATATCCGTTTCCATCCAAAAGTTTTAAGATACTCATTGCCGATACACTCTTTCCACTTCCGGATTCTCCTACGATACCTAATGTTTTCCCAGGCTCTACTCGATAGGAAACACCGTTGACCGCTTTTACAATTCCTTTTTTTGTCTTAAAAAATGTATGTAGATCATCTACTTCCAATAAATATGCCATCGTTATTCCTACCTTTCATTTGCTTTCGGGTCAACTGCTCTACGAAGTCCGTCACCAAACAAGTTGATACTTACAGTACAAAGTCCTAATACAACTGACGGGAATACCCATCTCCACCAGTACTGTGAGATAACTTCTGAAGAACGACAGTTGTTCAGCATATTTCCCCATGAAGGAATTGGCTCTGCAACACCGAATCCTAAGAATGATAATCCGGATTCTGTCAGCATACAGGTTGCAAATGAGATTGTTGCCTGTACGATAATGATCGTCATTACGTTCGGTACGATATGACGGAAAATAATATTCTTTTCTTTTACACCCAGTGCTTTTGCAGCGACAACGAATTCTTTGTTACGTTCTGCAAGCACCTGTGCACGGACAAGACCTGCGATACCGGTCCATCCGAGGAAACCGAGGATCAACATGATCATGATGATTCTTCCGACATCAGATACTTTATTTCCGATCAAAGCAGAAAGGATCAGTGCCAGCGGGATAAACGGAAGGGATCCGACAACCTCTGCCAGACGCATAAGAAGGATATCCACAGTTCCACCGTAGTATCCGGAAATACCCCCTACTAAGATACCGATCGCGAACTGGATGATAACAGCGATGAATCCGACTGTCATAGTCATCTGTCCACCCTTTAAGATACGGTAGAATACGTTTCTTCCAAGATTATCTGTTCCAAGTAAGTAACCTTTCAGTCCCCATGTCACAACAGAGCCGTCTTCTTTGATAATACAGTTCTGATAATAGCCGGAAGCTAATTTTGCAATATTGGTTGCCTTAGCAGGAACCTTTGCCTGATTATTTTCATTTCCGCCCCAGGCTACTGCGTTTCCATCTTCTGTCACAACAACAAGATGGTTACGTCCACCTGAAATATCCACTGCTTTGCCCTGCACTTCTTCCGGTACGGAGAAAATATGGTTGTGATTGTTTCCCCAGACTTTTACAGTACCATCTTTTAATACAGCTGCTGCTGCTTTATCTGTTAAAGCGATTTTTTCTACTTTTCCCTGAATCTCTTCCGGTACATTATCTAAAGCAGTTTCTTTCTTTGCAAGCGAGATGACTTTTCCATCCTTTGTAAGGGCAATGGCTGTCTGAATATTTGCTTTTACTTCTTTGACTTTTTCATCCTTTACATTAGCTGTAGAAATATCAACTGCACTTGTATTTCCCCATGAAACAACTTTTCCGTCTTCTGTTACAACAACGGATACCTGATATCCTGCTTCAATGTCAGCAATCTTTTTGCCTTTCAGTTCCGGCGGAATCACATTAAGACCCATTCGGTTGAAGCCCCAGGTGTATAAGGTACCTTTATCGTTGATTGCCAGCACGTGGTCCTGACCAACTGCGATATCAACAACTTTTCCCATATCAGCCGGAATTTTTTTCAGGTTTTTCGTTAACTGTCCCCACTCATAAACGTAACCGTCTTTGTCTACTCCTACACCATATGTCGGACCAAATTCAATCACTTCGGCATTGTCTTTTAAATCTGACGGAACCGAAAGGAATGAAAATCCCGGTGCGATATTTTTCTGTGTTGGATCCTGATAGTTTAAATCCTGGTGAAACCAGATCGGAAGGATGAAGCACATTGCAAAAATTGATACAAATACGATCAATCCTCCCATAGCCAGTTTGTTTTCCAGCAGATTTTTTATAATCGTACGAAAAGGACTTTGCATCTGTTCTTCTTCAAGAACGGAACGCTGCTCTTTTTCTTTCTTCTTTCCAAATAACATTTGTCTTCCTCCTAATCGAGTTTAATTCTTGGATCAACGATACAGTAACATAAGTCTGTGATCAGGTTTGCAGCAAGTCCTAACAAAATGTAAAACATCTGCATGGACAGTGCGACTGTATAGTCATGCTGGTTCAAGGAATCGATCAGAAGTTTTCCGACACCTTTCCATGAGAACAGAGTCTCAATGATAACCGCTCCACCAAAGATACCTACGATAGAGCCTACGATCCAGCCTGTGATCGGGATCATCGCGTTACGGAACGCATGTTTGTAAATAACAGTTTTTTCTTTCAGACCTTTGGCACGGGCTGTTCTTACATAATCCATAGATAATGCATCAAGAAGAGCTCCTCTGACATAACGGATCAGACCACCGATACCTGTCAGACATACAATAATAGGAAGTGCCATATGATATAAATAATCTAAGAATGCACGGAAGCCTGTAAAATTTGCACCCGTTGTGACCATTCCACTGATTGGAAAGATCGGAATTTTAATTGCAAACAGGTAGATAAAGATCAGCGCCGAAATAAATGAAGGAATACTGATACCGATCATAGTTGCTACCTGGAGTGATGTATCAAACACCGTGTCTTTTTTTACCGCACATTTGATTCCCAGCGGAATTCCGATTGCGAAAAGGAAAATATAATATACAACGTTCAGGGCGATTGTATTTTTCATCGGAGGTCCGATCAGTTCTTTAACCGGAATACGATATACGGTAGAGTAACCGAAATCTCCCTGTAAGATATTTCCCATCCAGCTTAAATACTGAACCGGAATCGGTTTATCAAGTCCGAGACGTACTCTTGCCTGTTGATAAAGCATCTCATACTGTTCCGGTGAAACACTCTGCTTTTGTCCCTCGACCATAAGTCTGGCAGGGTCACCAGGTACCATTTTAAAAATACCAAACAGTAAGATGGAAAGCAGGAAGAATACTATAATAATATAACCAAGTCTTTTCAATATGTATTTTGCCATAATGTAGTTTTCTCCTTCTGGATGAAATAGTTATTCCTGAATTATTCATGACATGTGATTCTGTCTGAACCATTACCATAATTTTGTTTTCGTATAAAGAAAAGATACGGGAAGACAGAACATTTGCCTTTGTTCTGTCCTCCCTGTTTTGTCATGCATATCAAAAGTTAATAGAATTGATCTATTCTGATGAATCCTTTATGCTTATTCTTCAAAGTATGCATCTAATACCATTGCTCCCCATCCCACATGAGCTCTAGGAACGAAATTCTTAAGCTTCGGATTGAAGAACATATAAGAAACTCCTGATCCCATTGGAAGACTTGGAAGTTTTTTGTTGTATGCCAGCTGGAATTCTCCATATAATTTTCTGAATCCGTCAATGTCTTCAGGATCAACTTTCTGCATCTCTTTACCGATTGCTTTTAATTCCGGATCGGAAATGTAGTTAACATTCCAGCTTCCCATTAAACTCGGATCGTCATCGAAGCAGTTCCAGTAGAAGAGAATTTCCGGAATTCCGATACTACTGTAGAAAATGTTATATTCTGGTTCATCGATACCCTGGCGATTCAAATGGTTGATCATAAGTGCAAAGTCCATAGATGTGTATTTGTATTCCATACCGATCTTTTCTGCTTCCGGTGGGATTACTGTGTTGTAAAGTTTTGAGTAGTCATCTTCACAGCATGCTACTTCAACTTTTAATTTCATCAATTCACCATCTACTTCTTTATAACGGTATTTGTCTGTACCTTCTTTGTACTCTTCACCTTTTTCGTTCAGTGTCCAACCACCATCGATGAGTTCCTGTTTTGCTTTATCAAGGTCATATGAGTAGTGAATCAGTTCAGATTCAATATCATCTTTGATTGCTGCAAAATCTGTTGTAGCATCTGTTGCATAACAGTCTACCACTGTACCGTATCCGCCTGTTAACTGTTTGTTGATTTCATCACGGTCTACGATATAAGCGATTGCACGTCTTACTTCTTCAAACTGTGTCGGTCCAAAGTCACACATATAACGCATCTCGTTGATACGTGTTCCCGGTACAAGACCATAGTTTGCATCTAATTTTCCTTCTTCTACTTTTGTTAAAGCAGCTTCGATCTTTTCTCCTGTACCTGCCGAGTAGAAATCAATTGTTCCTTTTTCAAATTCGTCACGGATTGTTTCATCTGCAACCGGTTTGGAAATAATTGTCTGGATATGTGGTTTTGTTCCATCATATGTTCCAAGGTATTCTTCGTTGATTTCAAGTTCAACAGTTTCAGTTGTAAGGTCAACACTCTTTAATTTGTAAGGTCCGCATACAACCGGTGCTTTGTAACGGAATCCTTTATCCGGATCAAGCAAGGTTTCTCTGATGAGATCTTCTGTAAATCCGTCTGTAAGGTATGCTCCGTTTCCATCATCTTTCACGTCGCATCCAGGAGCGATTGCTGCAAGCGGTTCCGGTCCATAGGCAACATTTGCCATCTCATAATAGTTCGGAAGCTGATCTGCACTGATTGTCATAGAAAATTCGTAATCCCCAAGAAGGTTAACACCTGCGAATTCTTTTGTTGTTCCCTGTACATGATCGTTGTATCCAACTAAAGCCCATCCGTATGTTGCATCACCTTCACAGGCTGCAAATTCCGGAGAAGAATGAAGCAGAAGACTGAATACATAATCTTTTGCTGTAATCGGAGAACCGTCACTCCATTTCAGGTTATCATTGATTTCAAAACGGTATGTCTTGCTTCCGTCATCGTTTTCGATTACTTCGTGATCTTTAACAACAACCGGGTCCCAATCAAGAACATAATCACGATTGTAATCAGCGAGGGCGTAACCACTCATCAATCCAATGAATCCGGAGTTTGTTGCATTGTTTGACCATCCGCCGTACATATCCGGTGATAAGGTACCTGGTGAGATCGCAACTACAACCTGTCCTCCTACAGGTGCATCTTCCGGCGGTGCACTCTGCATGTCCTCGGTTACCTCAACTCCAACCTGTTTGCTTTCACCATCATCCTGATTATTCTGGTTCTTGCTGGAAGCTCCTCCACCGCCACAGGCTGTGACCGAGAGTACCATGATACCAGCCAGCATGAGGGCTATCATTCTCTTTTTCATTTTGCATTCCTCCATAAATGTAAACTTTGTGTTAAGACAATTATAACATTTTACCAATTAAACATCTATTATCGTTTTCGTTTTTGTGCATTTTTGTGGAATACGACGTATTTTTATTGTATACAAAAAAAACAAGTCTTTCGTGGACGGATTTTACTACATATATGAACGATATCTGTTTTTCATTCACACACATTCAGATTGTTAACAGTCTACAATTTGTGCATTTTTAACAAATTGTTAAATGTTGACATTTGACTAAAAACAAAAAAAATCTTGTTGCAACAAAATCATTTCAATATCGTTTTTTTATTAAATTAAAAAGTCTATCTGCAGTATCCGGTCCTGTTTTGCCAGTTTGCTTTGATTGATTAACTCCTACAAATGAATTCTTCGAAAGCCTTGTTGCAAACACAAGATAATCCTTAAACAACTCGACAGCTTCATTCTGAATAACATTTGCAGCGATAATAACGTCAATGCCTGGATTATGATTCTTTAACTCATCAATAATCCTCATTATTGATTTTCCAGTATTAATCACACTATCAACAATAACTACTCTCTCTGTATTAATCACAGGAGCATCATCTTGCTTCGGGTTCATCGAATAAAAAATGCCGCCTGCTCCCATATATACTCCGTCACCAAAAAACCTGCCACCTCGTTCCAAAACTAAGATTGATGTATTTTTCTCTGGGAATACGGCAGCAATGTGCCTTCCTATTTTTTCTCCTAAACGCACATGTGCTGCTGCCAGCCTACTTCCACTTATTCCTGAATTCGATTTGCAGATAGCAATATCAGCTTGTACTTCTTCGTCCTCATCAGCCAATATCACCAAAGAATGATCGTAAATCGGCACCAAGCCTGATAAGCTTTCATTCTTCAATGATCTGCTTATTCGCTTACCAATATACAGAAATCCTTTATCAGCCTCGCGTAACATATATAAATCAATCTTGCTATCTCCATAGGCAAAAATAGTGTATCCATGTTCTCGCAATTGCTTTACGACATAATACTTAACATCTGCACTTATGTATGGACTAGCAAATATAGTTCCAAGATTCTTAGCATTAGCAATATCGCTCCACAAATCTTTTATTCCAGAAGAAAGTACAACATAATTATTCGATGCAACTATGTCATACACTTCATTATTAATTGTTATCTCTGCAATTTTAGATTTGTCAATAGACGCGGTTTGTAATTCCTTTTCAAAAAGAAATGATTGATAGCCAGTATAAAAATCTCCATCGAAGATCTTTGTCTTGCCATTACAACAGAACCTATATGAATCTTGAATAATAATGGTTTTATCTCCGTCAACTATATACAAGATATCCTGCTTGTTGAACTGCTCCATTATTTGATTACAGATATCTGTCGCTAAATCGTAGGAGCTGAAACCTTCTCGAAGTAAAGATAAGAAATCAAAAAACTTATTCTGTTCTTCTTCATTATCACTGACAACGTAAAAGTCCTTATTTCGCCTATGACATTCCTCTCTAAGATTATTTATTTCAAATTCCTGCCATTGTCTTAACGACTCAATGGACTCGCCAGCAAACTTACCATTTTTCTCTGACAAAGCATATCTTTCCTTAAGATTTTCCGGAGAACAATACAGATAAATAAAGATATCGTACAACTCTCCGTCAGCCTCAGTAAATGCAACAGTTTCCATAAATGAATAGTGTCCATCTGAAACAATTACTTCATCATTCAAACCATTAATATATTCTGTGTATTTAATTCTAACTTGATGTTTCTCTTCTTCTGATAGTTCCAAAAAGGAACCACCGCAAATACGTCTCAACTCCTGGCTGCCATTAATAACCTTTGCATCAGTGATTCTATCCATCAATGTACTTTTGCCTGCACAAGGCATTCCATATAATGCTATCTTCAACCAGTAAACACCTCCTTGAAACAACAGCTTCTGTCAAAATCGATAACGTCAAAACTGACCTCATTTAGAGGTGTGTCGTAAGGCATTGAAAAAGGTAAATCGATACAATTACCACATATGAATATCTTTCCATTTGCGTAAAAAATATTATCCATTCCTGCACCACACATACCACCATACATGGTACAGTCGTAGCCACCAGTTCTAACATTCAATCGTTCCATCGCCTTATTCAAGAACGCATTAAAATCAGGTAACGATATCCCCTGTTTTCCAATCATCCTAGAAAACGTGATCCTATTACCAAATTGTTCAAAGAACCCTATGGTCGCTTCCGGATTATCAATGATCTCTTTTCCAACAGTACAATTCATAGAAGGATACTTTCCATTCACTTCTTTGTATAAAGCTATATTTGCCATCACTCGCTCATGAGTTCCACATCTATACTTGTCGTGAATAGCAGAGATTCCATCTACTGAAAAGCCAACATTTACATTGTATTCTTTGAAGAATTCTAACTTCTCACGATCAACTAAAAGACCGTTTGTAATGGTGTATGCAGCAATTCTTCCAGATTTCAAATAATCTCCAATATGAGCGATATACTGCTTAAATTTTTCATAATCTAACATTGGTTCTCCATTACCCACGAACCCTAACTTAAACAAATCAATATCGTTGTCTTCAATATGCGAAGTAATAATATCAAGGATAGTAATTACATCCATATTGTCCTCTTGAATGTAATCCTTCTTCTCATGAAAATGGCAATAAGTACAATTGAGATTGCATCGATTATTTATCGATATACAAGCTCGTGTTACCATCTTCTATTCCCCCTCTTCTGACTATTCGTATTGTTACCTCTATTAAACTGCTTTCTTGTAGGACCAGATTCATGATACTCACTAACCCAATCAGCAGCAGTTTTACCATCAATGTCAACGATCTTCTGATCAGCTCCTGCATCAATGAGTATCTTTCGAATATCCCAAGTATGCTTTTCCTTATTATTTTCAAAGTGACCATTCATGCAGGCCTTCATGAGCGCAGTAAATCCATTAGCGTCCTGCTGGTTAATACTGGTTCTTTCATCCTCACATAAAGCAATTACAAAATCCTTCTTTCCCTCCCAGGCAGCAATCATTAATGGCATATTGCCCTCATTCTTCTGGCGTACTTTTCCGGCATCAAAAGGATTTCTACTTCCAACATTAGGATTTGCCTTACACTCTAAAAGCAAAAACATAAACATCTCATAATCCTTCATCTGCACTGCATGCGATAGAGCAGGGAAATATCTACGACTGCAATCACGCTTATTAACATCTGCACCAAGCTGAATGAGCCATTTGATTTTTTCTTTTCTTTGCTCAATTGTGACCCTATTATTTCTTACAGCAGAAATAATAAGGGTATTTCCATCCTGAAGATATGCATTAACTTCGTCTGCTGTCGGTTCTTCGCATTCCTCATATGAATCTGCGTAATAAGCGTCAATTCTAGCCAATTTAGTCATATTGATAAGATCCTGCTTAGTAGCCATATATTCTCTAAGATGTAATGCTGAAACGGATTCATGCCCTTTAAGATATGCTGAATAATCGGTGTCCTCTGTTATGATATCTACTTTGCAGTGATATGTATCAGAAGCCTCCTGTGCAATATATATTATTTTGCAATCTTCGTTATCTTCATCAGCATCGCCATTATATTCCATAAGAATTGTACGAGAACCATAGCTAATACCACGAATAACTTCCCAAGCCTTTCTCCCAAGAGAACCTGAGTTCTTATTCTTTATATTATCTAATTCATCAACAACTACCTTTGGAATAACTACCTTGCTATATTCCTTGTTCAGTTCATCAATTAACTGTGAATTCTTAAGTAACGCTGAAGTATCTGGAACTGCAGCCTTCTCCCCTCTCAAAAATTGTTCGGTCTGTGATTCTGACATTCCAAAAACCTTACAATATTTTCTTGCCATTTCCAATAGAGTTTTTTCTGCAGTTTTTCCACCTTCAACACGTGAAATAGACGACTTGTTCATACCAGTTCCTGGTTCCAAGCCCTCTAATACATCAATCTTCTTCGCCATGTCAGCCATGGTACAGCCATTCTTTTCACGAAACTCCTTCAATCTCGAACAAAGGAAAGCTATCTGATTATCATTTGCCATAAGTAACGCCCCTTTCACAGGTATGTATGTAATTTGATTATTGGCTTTATCTCATACTCTCATTATATACATCGTTGCATTTTTCACAACGAAAAGGGGTGTTTTTGCAACAAATATTCAAAAGGCGCAACTCATCACTTCATTTACTTAATATATGCAACTAAATGAAGCTACTTGCAACAACACAAATGTGGTTTTTTTCAAAGTTCCGTTTTTCGGATCAACGAAAAACTCCACAATGAAAACAGGTCCTTGGCCTAACAAAAATAACCTTCTGGCGTACCACTGGAACAAGTACGCCAAAAGGCTTTCTGGTGTTAAATCATTTTCAATTTTTCATCACACGCACATATTTTTCCGCACTATTTTGTGAATATGTTTATTAAAATAGTGCTTTCAAACCCGCTTAAACTGGGCATTTCTTTGAAAGGAGACAGACTGTTTCAACGTGTTCCGTAAACGCAAACATTTCCACCGGCTGTATCTTTTTTACCTGATATCCTTTTTTTGTCAGATACTTCAGATCTCTTGCCAGTGTCTCCGGATTGCAGGAAATGTACACGATCTTCTCCGGTCCCATCTTCACTGCAGATGCCATAAATTTTTCATCACTTCCGGCTCTCGGCGGATCCATAAACAGCACATCCATACTATTTCCCTCTGCTGCCATCGTCTCCATAAACTCCCCGGCATCTCCCTGGAAAAATCTCACATTCCGGATCTGATTCTCTTTTGCATTTAATATTGCATCCTTCACGGCATCCTTATTAAGTTCCACACCGACTACTTCTTTTGCATGTCCCGATGCGATCAGACCGATCGTTCCGATTCCGCAATAGGCATCGATCACGCTTTCTTTCCCTGTCAGATGTGCAAATTCAATCGCTTTCTGATAAAGGATCTCCGTCTGCACCGGATTTACTTGATAGAAGGACTTTGGTGAAATCCGGAAAGTACACCCGCAGAGTTCATCCCGGATAAATCCTTTCCCATATAACACTTTTTCTCTCTCCCCAAGGATCATACTGGTCTTTCTGTCGTTGATATTAAGGACAACCGTTGTAATCTCCGGATGCTCTTTTCTGAGTGCTTTTACGAAATTATTAGACGATGGAAAGATTGGTGATCCAAGCACCAGAACCACCATAATCTCTCCGCTTTTAAACCCTCTTCTGATCAGCACATGACGGAACAAGCCATATCCTGTATCTTCATCGTAGGTTTTGATCTTAAAAGATTTCAAAAGTCCCCGGATCGTCCGGATGATCTCCTGACTCTTTTTGTCTTCGATCAGACAGTTTTCAACAGGAACGACCCGGTGTGTCTTCGCTTCATAGGTTCCGGATACGATATTTCCCTTTCGGTCTCTGTCGAATACGGCGTGTACTTTATTTCTGTAATAATACGGATTCTCCATTCCGATGATCGGTTCTACTTTTCCGTATTTTGACAACAGAGCGTTCACCATTTTCTGCTTCTTTTTCAGCTGCTCCTTATATGGCACTCCCTGATACTGGCATCCTCCGCATTTTTTTGCCACTTTACAGGCTTCCGGTTCTGTCTGTTTTTTCTTTTTTTCCATTTTTTACCTCTCTTCTTTTTTTATTCTTTTCTCAAAAGAGATCCGGCATATTATCCAGATACAACTCTTCTCTGACCTGGAGATGGTAATATGCTTTTTTTGTATCTGATGTATTCATTCTTATAACCCTTTTAATCGTTCAGATCCGTCTGGAATCTTGATAAATGTTCATACGGCAGGATCAGTCTCCCCCTGTATAATCCGCATCCGTCATTGATGAGACTATTATTTGCCGCAGCAAACATATTAACTTCCAGATCCTTCAGTTCCAACCCCAGAAGCCGCATTCCTCTTTCGTATGCCTCATCAAAATAAATGCATTCTCCTTCCGGAATAGCTTCTCTTCTTGCCCTGACTTTTTCCTGTTCCTTCTCGTAGGCCTGGTGATTTGCCGCTCCAATCTCCGCTATATCATCCATCTTCTTTGTCCGCAGTTGTACTTCCATGTAACTTCTCGAACAGTTATCATAAAACGTGATGTGGAGTGATTGATAGCTGCCTCCGCTTCCATTGGAAATATAATCCCGATAATAAGGTTTCACCGCCTCATCCATAAAAGGAGATGTACTTTCAAGCACCCCTTTTGCAGGTTCTGCCGTAAATCCTCTTTCCTCCAGAAACACCGGAAGAACATTCGCGATCCTGTATAAATACTTGATTTCCTCTTCTTCTCGCAGTTTGTCATCCCTGATATGGCATTTTGGAAGAGAAATTACCAGACGGTATGCGATAATATCCCGAAAGCAGCTCAGTTTTTCCCTTAGGTCAGGCACCGGCGGATAGGTATGATGTTTTTCATAATAATCATAAATATATTCTACAATATACCCGTTGAATTTTTCCTCTGCGCGGATCAGGGACTTGATCCTTCCTTTAAAAGTAAAAGCAAGCAGAGGATATTCCTGTACCATGTATTTATAAAAATCCCTGATTTTCTGCGACTGTGCAGTAAGGAAATCATTGTGTTCAAGCAGTTCCCTGAACTGGATCAGGAAATTGGAATGGATGAGATCTATTTCATTGTGATTCTTCTTTGCTTCTTTCTTCAGATCCACTGTATAATTTCTTAAAATCCGAAAAATCGTATCACCTGAATATAAATAGTCATTTAATGTGATCATACGTTCCACCCTTTCTATTTGATTTTCTTATACAGTATAGCAGAATCTGGCTGGATTGGATACCGTTTTGTTAAATAGAAGCAGGGATTGATCTGCTGCATATAATCCAGCAAGGTCAATCCCTGATTTATCATATTTCTAAAATAAAAGCTGAAGCCCCATAGCAATGATCCACATATACGCACATGTCTTCAGAATCATCAATAATCTGACTTTTGGTTTTGTTTTACTGAATAGTGTTACCAGAGTGTAGCATCCAAAGGAGATAATGATAGCGGCAATCAAATCAAAAATCAAATATCCGACATCAAATGCTCCTTTCGGATCTGCTTACGAAGAACATACTGCCATCAAGGATACTGCAGCAGAGGTAAGAGTGCTTCGCAAAAGACGTCTGATTCAAAAAGAGATCCGGGAATTATATAGTTAGTTACTTGTGGTTTTCCAGCTCCAGAACAACCACTTCACAACTACGTAAATTCAATGAATCCTTTTCACAATCTACCGTTCCATCTATACGGTTCGATAACCATACTTTTTCGATTTCGCTCTTCAGTTTGATTGTTGCAGCATCCTTTCCGAAATTAGCAGCCACAAGAATGCACTTGGATTCATCTTTACGATAAAATGCCATGACTCCATCCACATTTTCATATTCCGGAAGAAATTCTCCATAGGTAAATACTTCTTTCAGTTCATCCGATTTACGCAGTGCAACCAGTTTGCGATAATAATTCAAAACTGAATCCGGATCCTGTTCCTGAGCTTCCACATTCACGTCTTTAAATAAAGGATTTACCTTTAACCATGGAGTTCCTTTTGTAAAACCGCCATTTTCCCCGCTCGTCCATTGCATCGGTGTTCTTGCATTGTCACGGCTCATACGGCTGCATACTTCCAAGGCTTCCTGATCCGATAATCCAGCTTCACGGGCAGTATGATACTGGTCTTTTGTACTGATATCATCAAATTCCTCCATGCTGTTCCATTTGGCATTTCTCATACCGATTTCCTGCCCCTGGTAAATGAAAGGAATTCCTCTGAGGAGAAGGCTTATGGTACCAAGCATCTTGATTCCGTCCGGTGTCTGAGCATAAGATGGCAAAAATCTGGATGCCCCTCTTGGCTCATCGTGATTTTCAATGATATTCGCCTTAAAGCCATACTTCTGTGTTTCTAATTGTGCCTGAATGATCGCAGCTCTCCATTTCGCAAATTCCAGCTTCGGAGCATCATACCATCCATGTTCTCCATCAGTGAGCGTATGGGCGCTAAAATCAAATATCGTTGAAAAATGACCGGTTTCTCCAATAAATTCCGGTAATTCATCCGGTTTCATGTTAAATACTTCTCCGACTGTAAAGGCATCATACTTTTCAAAAGTTGATTTTTTCAGATCTTCCAACAGCTCTCCTACTCCGTCTACACTTTCAACCATCTTCCAGCAGCTTGCCAGACCATCTTTCCCATCCGGTGCAAAATCAGGAAAGTTCAGATCCTTCTTAATGTTTATGATCGCATCGATTCGAAAACCGGAGAGACCTTTTTCCAGCCACCAGTTGATCATTTTGTACAGTTCCTGCCGTAACTTCGGATTTTCCCAATTCAGATCCGGCTGTTCCTTTGCAAACATGTGAAAATAATATTTGTCCGTTCCCGGTACCTTTTCCCAACAGCTTCCTCCAAAATAGGAACGGTAATTGCTCGGTGGATTGCCGTTTTTTCCCTTGCGGAAATAAAAATAATCCGCAAACGCTCCATCTGGATCAGCAAGTGCTTTCTGAAACCACTCATGTTTATCGGAGCAATGATTAATAACCAGATCCATAATAATATGCATGTCTCGTTTTTTTGCTTCTGCCAGCAGTTCATCAAATTCTTCCATTGTTCCGAATTCTTCTGCAATTGCATAGTAATCCGCAATATCATATCCCTGGTCTACAAATGGTGATTTATAAATAGGTGATAACCAAATAATATCGATTCCTAATTTTTTCAGATAATCCAGTTTAGAAATAATTCCTCTCAGATCTCCGATTCCATCTCCATTTGTATCCAGAAAACTCTTTGGGTAAATCTGATACGCTACTTTGTCATGCCACCACTTTTTTCCCATTTTTATCAACCTCTTTCATATATAATCATAGTATTTGTTCGCCATTGCGTTATTGCTTTAGCTGTATTATACTGCTATTATAAAATCTTATTTTTGACAAATCTTGCATTATTTTTTCATTATATAACACAATACTGCTATTATAGAGAGGACAAAAAATGAAAACGCCACATTCACTTATACCGGAGCAAAAAGAAAATATCAAACATGGAGAAGTTTATTTTCCAATCCAGAAGTATATTACAAAGCTGACAAAAGAAGCACCTGTCATAACAATGCACTGGCACGAGGAAGCAGAGCTTACTCTTATAACAAAAGGTTCCTGTGTCTACCAGATCGATTTAGTTGAATATGAGGCAAGTACCGGGGATATCCTGTTTATTCCTCCCCTGCTGCTGCATTCCATTATCCTGAAAAGCAGTCAGGACTTCTGTTCGGAAACCTATGTATTCCATATGAAGCTTCTGGGAGGAAATACTGCAGACATCTGTTCTACCCGCTACCTTACGCCCCTGGTAAACCACGAATTATCTTTACCCTGTCTCATTACCGCGGATCATCCTGCATATGATTCTCTTTGCAAGTCTTTTGCACAGCTTGCCTCCCTTTACGATACCCGGATGTTTGGATATGAACTCGCCATAAAATCTTATCTGCTGCAGACACTTTTTCTTCTGCTCCAGTACAGTAGCACAAGATTCTCCACGGAATCAGACTCTTCCGACAAATTAAAAATTGTACTTGATCATATTGATCTGCATTATGCAGAAGCTCTGTCGGTTTCTGAACTTGCAAAGCTATGTTATTTCAGCGAGTATCATTTTATGCGCTTTTTCAAAAAACACATGAATATGACCTGCATTCAGTATATTAACAATATCAGACTGGAAAAAGCGGTAGAGTTATTTGAACACGGTAACACCTCCATATTAGAGGTGTCTTTATCTGTTGGCTTTCATAATCTTTCTTATTTTTACAGAGCATTCAAAGCAAAATACCATATGACACCGCTGGCTTTTATAAAAAGATTAGAACTGGATTCTGTATAAGCTCATTCCCTGAGCGATTTTATATTTTCTTTAAATCCTGTTATTTTTTACGATAAATCCGAATCATCAAAGGCGTTTCTACCAAAAGCATGGCAACCCAGCCTGCCAGATAGGAATATGGCAACGCTTCAATTCCAAAGTTCCACAACAAAATCATAGGTGCTGCTGCAATGACTCGGACTGCCATATTGGTAAAACTGCTCATCAGTGTCACCTTCAGGTCTCCGATTCCACGGAAGAATCCTTGAATTGCATTCGTAACGGCCGGAAGAATATACATCACAGCAATCAGATGCAGATAAATGACACCATGTCCTATTACTTCCTCATCTTTTACGAAAAGTGCCATTAGTTCTCCGGCAAATACCTGGCAGATCACCATAACAGCTGCTCCATAAACAATTTCCAGAATCATCCCACAACGAAATCCCTCCCGCATGCGGTCATTTTTTCCGGCTCCCTTATTCTGCGCCATAAGTGCCGTCATGGCATGGGCAATATTCTGTTCCGGTGTAATTGCAAAGTCATCAATCCGATTGACCACCGCAAAAGCTGCAGCCACGGAAACTCCCATAGTATTAACCAGCACCTGGATCGCAATTTTTCCCATTTGCACGGTGGCCTGCTGCATGGCAGATGCCCATCCGTAAGCAATTGTTTTCTTCAGCAAACGTGAATCGAATACCAGCCATTTCTTACCCAGACGAAGAATCGGTACTTTTTTCTGTATATAAATAATACAGAACAGGCAGCACAGTGCCTCACTAAGCACTGTTGAAATGGCGCATCCATTGCTTCCTGCCTTTAGTACAATGACAAAAAACAGATCTCCGAATATATTCAGGACTGCACTGATAATTAAGAAATACAAAGGCGATGCACTGTCTCCCAAAGCTCTTAAGGTACTGGAAAAAAAGTTATACAAAAAGGTGAACATTAGTCCCAGAAAAATAATCCGTAAATACTGCCGCGTCATCTCCATAATCGATGCATCTACCTGCAGCAGATGCAGGATCGGTACAGCAAATACCACGCAAAGTAAAGTCAGAAAAAATGAAAAAACTACTCCCGACAACATGGTTGTACTGATCTGCCTGTGCAAAGTCTTATAATCCTTTGCCCCATACTGAATTCCCATGAGGATACTTGCCCCCATACATAATCCATTTAAAAACAGTATCATAAGCGTACTGATCGGATTACAGATACCAACTGCCGCCAGCGCTTCTTTCCCCACAAAATGCCCTACGATGATGCTGTCCACCGCATTATAAGTCAGCTGAAACAGATTTCCCAAAACAAGCGGCACAGTGAAATTCACAAGAATCGGCATGATTTTCCCGGTTGTCAGATCTTTTGTCATCTCATTCCTCTCCTTCGGTAAAATTTAAAATTAATTCTCTTCCGTTTTCTTTCTTTTTCTTTCAGAAACCCTTGGCACTGACTGAAGAGTAATAGATGGAATTTTTAAACCCATTATTCCCTTCAGAATCCAGGTAAATGATAACATGACCAGAACCGGAATGGCACAGGTTGTCACAAGCAGCACTGCCACGCCCTCTATAATTCTGTTTAATCCATCCTCAAAAGCAGAGAGTTTTTCTGTAGCGACATCACCTACCGCATCAATCGCATCATCAACCTTATCCTTCGCATTATTAAGAAATTCACTGAAAGAAAACTTTTTATCTTTCGTTTCTTGTGCTTCATCCTTCTTGTCTGCGTTTGCAGAGGTATCTCCCTCATCTAATAATTCTTCCGTATCTTCCAGTGTAAAATCAGCTTCATAGGACTTTGCATAGGTTTCATTTACCATATTCGTCACCCATGCACTGGTAGGAACCAGTCCCCACAAAAGAACACCCAGAATGATACTCTTGATTCCGATTCTGTAGATAAATTCTTTCCATCCGTTTTTCAAAAAGTTGCCTGCTGCCAGAAGCACGCATCCGATAGGAAATAAGATTTTAAATGCAATATACCCGGTGATAGTCAGTAAATATTTTTCAACAATGATCACTGCATAAACGATCACCATATAGCCTGCGACATCTGCCAGCTTATTCGCGATCGGAGTTGCGGCTTCTCCCGGTATTGCTGCAGCACCTGTTGCAAGAGCGGTTGCTGTTCCGAAAAGCCCAAGTGCTTTTTTCTGCAATCCATTCAGTGTTTTGATAACCCAACGGTACGATTCGACAGAAGTTGCCCATTTGGAAACAACAAAAAATGATATAAGAGCAATCCCAATGCAGATCAGCATCATGATCAGACGATTTCGCATCGGTTGCTTATAGTTTCTAACTGTGATTTCATGGCTGTCTGCCATCATAGGTTCTTTCATACTTATTTTCCTTTCATGCTATCTATTCTCGATAAAGAAAGGATCGGATACACGCTCCCGATCCTTTCCACCTTTTCAGTTTTCTATTTGTCCAAAACCGCAACCTGAATTGTCTTTACTGCTTCCTCCATACATTTGATGTCCTCGGCACGCAACCTAATATCCAAGCACTTTACAGTATCTTCCACACTGGAAGCTTTTCGCATTCCAACCAGAAGACTCATCCGGTCGTACTGAGATAATGCCCAAGCTTCTACCAGCGTTGCAAAACTGCAATGATATTCCTCACAAAGTGGTTTCCAGATTTCAAAAGCCCTGCGAAGTCCTTCTTTTTTCTCCGGATCTGTCCAAGGTATTCTGGACCGGATATCGGTTTTTGCAAATTCACGGTCCATAAAGGCAGGAGAAGTTAAAAATCCTTCCTCCAACACACCATAGGTCTGAAATACCGTGTTATACTTTTTACACAGATCAAAATATTCTCTGCCATGGAAAGGAGAGAGAATACTGAAAAATTCCTGTACAACAGATACGTTTCCGCCGGCTTCCTGATATGCAGACAGATCTGCCGGCTGACTGTTAGAAAGTCCATAGGTGCGGATCTTTCCTTCGCGAACCAGATTTTCCAATGCTCCTACAGTTTCTTCCACCGGAAAGCTGCCGCAGACATAATGTACGATAACAGAATCCAGATAATCGATTCCCATTCTGCGCAGAGAGTCTTCCACGTCCTTTTTCACTGCTGATGCGCGGGTGTCATTGTTAACGGTATAACCGTCTCGTTTGTAATGGAAATTACCACCCTCATTTCTCCAGTTCAGAGAGCATTTGGTCTGCAAAACAAAATCATTTCTTCTGCCTTTCAGTGCCTTACCAAGCAATTCCTCACTTACTCCTGTGCCATACACCGGTGCGGTATCGATGTAATTCACGCCATGTTCATGACAAATATCAAGCAGACTCTTCGCGTCCTCAACTGTAGAATCTCCGTCTGTCCAGACACTTCCGCCGCCAAGCCCCCAAGTACCTAATGCAACCACAGAAACATCGATGTCCGTGTTGCCAAGCTTTTGAAATTTCATTTTAGTTTCTCCTCTTTTTCATTATTCTTTATTACATTTAAATACATAGGAAATGAGATTTCCTATGTATTAAAATAAAATCACTTTCTGTCATCCTCACGACTTGCTGAAAATGTATTATAATCAACGATTATTGTTACCTTTTCACCAGGTGTAAGCAGATTAATTTCTCCAAAATCTGCATCATGTCCTCCAATTTCTGACGAAATCAGTTTATAAATTCCCGGTGGAAGCAAAATGGTATCATCACCGTTATATAGATCCCCTTCGTACACATTATCATTTCTCAGAAAAATAATATCATCTTCCGGAACATTTTCTCTGCTAATGTAATTTACCGTCACATCTACATAGAATTCTTCTTTTTCCTCTGGACTCATTTTATCTATACGGTCATCGACATTTTTATTATAATAATCCCCTCTATCGTTAATATCTGTATTTTCGGAATTGAGCTTCTTTTCATCCAGACTCTGATATGGCGAGTCTTTTTGATTGCATCCTGTAATAATCGCTGCTATTAATAAGGTCAAAACTATCCATCTTTTGATTTTCATAACAGCCTATATCTCCTTTACTGCTTTTTAGCATAACTAATATACTTTTTCGATATCTGCAAATCATTTCTCATTAAAGAAAAAGAGGGAGAAACCCACAGGCTCTCCCCCGCCTGTAGGCTTCGCAAGTCTCTACAGAACGATCACTGCTCTTAGTATATGTCTTTTTAAATGTTCTGTCAATATACAAAAGTCTTCCGATCACGCCGCTTTTTAACCTTTATTTCTCTTTTCTTGACAGCAAAGATGTATTAATCATTCCTGAAGCGATAAGTGCTGTGACTGTTATAATACATCTTGTCTTTACATCAATATCCTGATTATTCCAGTTTTCTCCAAACAAAACATCATCATTAAAATGTGCAAACTGTGGTGCAAATTCATTCAGTGCGTTTCTTCCTGCTGTCTGTACAATTTTTTTCACTTTAATCACCTGTCCTTATTTTAACTTTGCTCCATCCTTAAAAGCATTTCCCACACGTTCTCCAAGTCTGTAATATCCGTGATGTACCGGGTCATATGTAATTGGTGTAAATTTACTAAGATCAATTTCTCCGTCATCACCAAGATATTTCTCATCTGCACTTACATTTTTGATTTCTGCAAGATACTTGCTTTCATCAATAACTTTTACAAGTTCACACTCAAGAGTCAATGGAAGTTCATTGATGACTGGTGCATTTACATATTCACTCTTCGTTGTAGTAAAACCTGCTTTTTGCATCTTATATGCTTCTTTATTTGCAGAAACAATTCCCACATAATCGCAGGCAACCAGATGTTCAAGATCTGCCACCCCTACTGTAAAAGCCTTATTTTTTATAATATTGTCTGTTGTCTTATGGGCAGACAAATCTACAATAATCTCATTTGCACCTACAATTCCGCCCCATGCAGCGTTCATTGCATTTGCCTTTCCATTTTCATCATAGGTTCCCAGAATCATAACCGGCTGTGGATATAAAAATGGCTTTGCTCCAAAATTTTTTCTCATTGTTTTATCTCTCCTTATGGTTATTTGTTTATATCAGTATTTATCTGCCCAATCCATTCTGTAATCACCTCTTCTGAAGTTTCCAGATGATCTTTTCCTTTGGAATCAAACTGAATCTGCATTTCATGTGCAAAGGTAGCTCCTTTGCAATTTTCCTTCATATCTTTTATAACATGCCCCGGCCATCCACCATTTGTCATAAATGGAATCACTGTCTTTCCTGTAAAATCATTTGTTGTCAAAAATGTAAGCACTGCAGGTGCCATCGTATACCACCACGTTGGGGTTCCGATAGCAATCACATCATAATCAGCAAGATTTACAGATATCGGATTGATCTGAGGCATAAAGCCTGCCTCTACCTCTCTTTTTCCCTGTTCAACCACATCTTCATGACTGCCGCTGTATGGCTCTGCTGTTTCGATTCTCGCAATATCTGCACCTGTCCCATTAGTCAGCTGCTCTGCAATTCTTTTCGTGTTTCCATTTGACCAGGAATAATATACAACTAACATTTTCTTCATTATCTCTATTCTCCTTTACTTATTTTAGCCCCTGTAAACAGATAGATATAACCCACCATGACTACCGCTAAGAAAGCCACTATTACCCCGATGGTTATCTTTTTCCTTGTTTTCATTGCTCACCTCTTTTATTTCTTCTGTATTTTTGAGCCTCCAAACACCTGCGACATCGGCATGTGGGCAAGCATCTCATCAATAGATTTTACTTCATCCTGAGTCAGCTTTATATCTGCTGATTCCATATTTTCTTCCAGTCTATTTACTTTTCTTGTTCCCGGAATTGGTACAATATATGGTTTCTTTGCAAGCATCCAGGCAAGAGAAATCTGTGCAGGCGTGGCATTTTTTTCTTCTGCAATCACTTTCATCCAGGACATAAATTCATTATTTTCCTTTAATCCTTCTTCTGTAAACTGTGGCATTGCGCTTCGATAATCTCCCGGCTTTTCAAATTCCCCATGGGAATGATATGCTGCTGTCAGTAATCCATTTGCAAGCGGCGAAAATGCAACAAATCCTATTTTCAATTCTTCAAGCACCGGGAATAATTTCTCATAATCCCTGTACATCATGGAATATCTGTTCTGAATTGCTGTAACCGGGCATACTTTATGTGCACGTCGAATAATCTCTTCACTGGCTTCTGATAACCCCCAGTGTGTGATTTTTCCCTGCTCCATTAACTCCTTCATAGCTCCTGCCGTCTCTTCAATCGGTACAGTCATGTCAATACGATGAATATAATATAAATCAAGATGGTCTGTATTAAGTCTCATTAAAGATCCCTCAATCGATGCTTTAATCGTCTCCGGTCGTCCATCAGGAATCAAAGGTTTATTTACAGTTGTTGCAGTTTCATCAAAACGTATCCCACACTTTGATGCAAGGACAATTTTGTTTCTATATGGCCTTAACACTTCCCCAAGCAGTTTTTCATTGTGATGAGGGTCTTCTGTTGTTCCGTATATCTCTGCCGTATCAAAAAATGTGCAGCCTTCATCGATTGCTTTTTCAATCAATTCTTCTGCTTCTTTCTGTGTTGAAACAGTTCCATATGCATGACTCATTCCCATACATCCAAATCCGATTTCTGATACTTCTAAGTCTCTTCCTAAAATTCTTTTCTCCATTTTTTCTTCCTTTTCTATATTTCAAACTTTACTGTAAGTATAAGAAAAAGAGACTCCGGACAGAAGTCTCTCTTTGTTACGATTCCTCCAAATATTTTTATATTCTTTTATAATCCAAGACTGTCTATCCATGAACTGATATCTGATTCAGACGCTCCACCATGGAATCGTTCCCCTTCTTTCCAATCACCTGTTCCTGTCATCTCTTCCAGAAGATTACCGCTGTCACCGATTCCCGAGGTCGCTGCTGTACAGAATGGGATGACTGTTTTTCCTGTAAAGTCATTCTCTTTTACAAAGTTATCTACTGGCCATGCTGCAATTCCCCACCAAATAGGGAAGTAAAATGTAGCCAGTTCCCCTCATGCGTTGATTTTACTGGGTTTAACTGTATACAAAACTGTGTTTACTGTTACTATCTTTCATTCTTTTCCAAAATAGCTTTGAAGCATAGGCCACATTATTTTCATATATGACACAAAGCTCAGCTCTACTTGTGCTTCATTAAACCATCCAACCATAAAGCTATTTATCTCTTCAAATAATACTTTTGAAAGTTTCTGAATAATAATTGTGTTATCCACTTCTTCAGTATAATCTTTCGCATACATTTTACATATAGAACGCACTCCAAAATAATTATATAGCACACCTACCGTTGTTTTTAATGCTTCAATATCTCTTGGAAAATCTGTTCTATTCATCATATTCACTACTAATTGATGTCTTGAGTTTAGGTAATTCCTAACTGTACTATTACCTATTTCAACATCAACTGTAAATGAAAAATCTTGAGTTTGTATACTATCTGCTCCTAACATTATCATCAATTCAACTTGTGCTGCATGATATTCTGTATAACCAGACAAAGCCATATATTTCCAAGAATCTTGCTTTGCATACATTTCCGTATCTAAAATATGCGTAAATTCATGAAACACAATATACCTTGGTATTTCCGAACTTTTGCATATCCTTAATATATGTTCATCTGTTTTCGTATTATAGTAAGCTTGGGCGGCTGAAGCGAATCCTGCTGCATCGCTTTCCTCAACATTAATTTCAAAAAAATCTATCTTATACTGTGGTAATTTCTCAATTTCCATAAACTCAATATATTCTTTTTCATATTCTTTAATTAAATTTTTAATTTGTATTTCTGTCATATTGTTTTATACCTCATATCAAAGTTAGCATTTCACTTTTAGTATACCATAAAACAATCCCATTCTCATTCTATATATTTTATCCTCAACGATGAAAAGATGTGTCTGCACACATCTCTTCCATCTTATTATTTTCAATGTTATAAGTTCTTAATAAAATTCAAATCCTGTTTCCGTAATGCCTTCTGTAACTTTTCGTTCTTTCTCTTCAGTTCCTTATTTTCTCTGCTCAGAGCTGCCACCTTCTGGTTCAACAGTTCAATCTGTTTTTCCATCGCCATGTTCAGAATTTCTCTTCTTGGATCTATCATTCCGGCCTGTTGCTCTACTGCTTGGTTCAATGTATCCCGGACGGTTGGATTTTTATAAAAGAATCCTCTCGACAATCCAGTTTTCTTCATCAGCTTTGGAACGCTGATACGTTCTTTATTTGCCAGCATATCTTGTATTGCTTGCAATGCCAGTTCAATTTTCTCTTTACTTTTTCTCTGATTTTCCTCAATCATCTTGTCGTATTTGCTCATATTCTTCACCCCATCTTGCCAGACTCATATATATGATGTCACTCATCCTCTGTCTTACTTCTCTGGTTTCGTCTGCCATTCTTTGATTGCTCATTTTCCGGTAATGCTGTACATTATTCAGTCTTTTATGCCCCAATAGTCTCGCTATCGTCCAGTCATCCAGATGCATTTCTGTAAGTTTGACGCCATAGTAGTGCCGGAACATGTGCGTTCCAAACCCGAATAATTCGCCATGATCATCTTTCAACTGCTTTTCCTGTATCATGGACATGACTTTTGTTTTTATAGCCATATACTGCATCGGGCGGTCAGGTTCTTTTTCATTAACAAATATGTATTCTGTATCACCGAACTTTTCCTGTGTATATTCAATAGAACTCTGTAACAGTTTTGCAAGTTCTTTACTGATCGGTTTTTTATATCTTTTAGTTTTAACTTGATATATTTCAATCATATCTTGGCCATTTTCTCTCGTCAGACAATCTGGTCTCAGTGTAAGGGTATCTGATATCCTAGTTCCAAGCATCTGATGTATCAGAAGACATCTTGCAATCTGTACATCCATCTGTGTAATTTCCGCATTCAGTCGTTTCATTTCATCATCAGAATACACTCTAAATTCTGCATTTACTTCCGGTGGAATATCCGTATTAATAAATAAATGCTCCAATCTTTCATAGCTGTAAATTTTTCCGATTGTCTCTAACTGTCGTCTTAATGAAATTACATAAGAACTATTCGCACTATGGGAAGTATCTTTTGTTGACAGATGTATCAAAAATTCTTCCAACACTTCTCTGTCTATTTCACTGCAGCTTTTTATTTTGGAATACTCTTTTTGGAGATATTCTGAGAATATCCTCATTATTGTCAATTCTCCCTGTACAGTTCCTATTGCTTCATACTGCAGATTCATATAAACAGCTTTCTTACATTCTTCCCTGATATCTGGCTGATATATTTTTCTGAAATCCAGTGTTTTTACATTATAAATTGGATTGGATCTGATTTTAATATCCAGATTTTTTAGTTCCCAAACATCTTTTTCTATCTCATCCCGTAAATCTTCTGGCCCTAAAAATTTCAGTACGTTTCTGAAATATAATATCGTCACTGCTTCGCCATAGCTTACTGTACCATACACACTCTTCTTTTCTTTTACAATAGTTATTCCCTGTTCTAACATCCAGCCTTTTAAAAGTGATATCCATTTTTCTGGATTTCTATCTCCAAGGCTTTTGATTCTCCGATTTATTCTGCTGTTCAAAAACTTTGCAATATGATTATAAGCTGTTCGATCCTGAATCAATGCTCTAAACGTTCCGTTTTTGCAGCGATACATAATATAACCTCGAAACTCTTCCTTTAATTCTTGCGTTGGAAGCAACGTTAAATCAAATTTTCCATTATCCTTACGTGTCCCTGTTTCTTGTAAATTGGGGAAATCGCTGAAGTATATAATATCATTTTCCATCTTTTTCCTCTTTCTTTAGCCATGATGCTAAACTACTTCCTTGCATTTCAAAGAACTCATCATTTGCTTTTGCAATCCTTTGCGGCATATAATCAATATACTGTCTTGTCATCTCTTCATAAGTATGTCCAAGATAATCCCTGATACTTTGCAGTGATACATGACTGTCATAAAACATAGTTGCTACTGTATGTCGATAATCGTGTGATTGAAATAAATATTCTCCATTTGCAATCTTATTTTCCCGGCACGCTTCTATCATCTGAGTTCGGAATGTACCATATAGACAAGCACCACCTCTGCTGTTTTTAAAAATGAATTCTTCAGGCTGAATTTCATGTTTTTTCAAGTATACTTTCATAATCTGATAAAGTGCCTGTGGGATTGGAATCCTTTTATAATTCTTCATTTTGACCTGATACACCTGAATCCAATAATCCTCGCCCTGCTGATAATAAGCATTTCCTTTCAATGTACACACTTCACTCGCCCGTAATCCTAGACACCACAGATGTAGGAACATACATCGTAATCGCTCTGGAAAAAGATATAATTTTTTCAAAATTTCCATATATACTGTTTCCTCAACGCTACGATCATGATGTACTATTACTTCTTTTTGTTGGAAATATTCAATTCGGAATGGCATTCTTGTAATATACTGTTTAACTTCCATGAATTTATAAAAATGACCGATACCGAAAATTCTTTCATTAAATCCCTTTGCCTGTATTCCCCGTTCTCGCAAGCCGTCTGCATACTTTTTTACTTCTGCGACAGTTGCATGAATCGCCAGTATCTTTTCTTGTTCCAGCAGTTCAATAAAATTTCTAATACATACAAATCTTCGTACAATCGTGCTGACTGCCTGTCCAGTAATTCCCAGTTCATATTTCATGTATGCCTGTAAAATTTCTCGATTCTGTATTTCCTTGACTTCCATAAAAGAAATGCTAATTAAGGATTTACTTTCGTCTATCCGATGTTTTCCAAGATGTAATCGTTCCAGATACCATACATTTGCTTCCCATTGGATCTGTTCCTGCTGCATAAACGCATCTCTTCTGCATTCACCTAAAATACTTCGTTGACTCGTTTCGGGAAAATTCTTTAAAATAGTTTCCACTTGTTCCATTTCCAGCAATCCAATATCCGTAATATTTAACTGAACACAAGAATCATAAAGAAGTTTTAAGGATTTTAACCTGACATTTCTATAAGCCTTAGACATTGAAGTATTGGCAATGATACGACTCAACGTATAAAAAATTTGTTTCTTTAAAACTTCTGAACAATTTTGTGTAAAATCCCACACCAATAGGTTTGTTTTATAAGAAGTTTCAAAGGTCTCAGCTATTTCCTTTTCCGGATAATACTTCAGAAAATAAATTTTATTTTGATATTTCCATTCATATATCCGCTTTCCATTTAGCGTCTGCATTTGTTGATAGATATGTTGTTGTTTTACCGTATCATATATTTTCAAATAGAAAGATACAATTTGTGATCGTATCTGTCCTCTTAAATATTGTTCATACGAATTTCGCAAAGGATAATCCATTTCTTCCAGATGCCAGATTTTTCTATCTGCCAAGAACTTTTTCAATTTGTTAATTCTTGAATCGCTTTTTATTCCAAGTGCATCAATTTCTGAATATAGTTCCTGCTTTTTCTTCTCAATATCTACTTCAGATTCTGTTATGTGTTCTGCCTGTTGCAATAAATATATAGGTATTTCTCACACCTCCCTACTCCAGCAGACGTTCCGCCCCATAAATAGCAGTGTGTTGTGCATAAAACTCATTACTTGCTTCTATCAGTTCATCATCCAGCCAGTCCAGATACTTTATAGTCGTATCCAAATGTTTATGCCCCAATGCCTGACTGATCATTTCCAGTTCCCATCCTGCCTGCTTTCGCATATTTGCAAAATAGTGACGTAACATGTGGGGTGTGATTTTAACTCCGGTTTTCTTTTCCATTCGGTCCAACATATCATATACACTGTCCACTCTTAATGGCTTTCCAATGTTCTCACCCATGATATTCACAAACAGGTAATCCTGATGTTGCAGGATTTTCCGATATTTTGCCAGATAATCCATGAGAAATTCAAACGTATCATTACTTATCTTGGCACTTCTGTATTCCGCATTTTTGGCTCTCGCTTCATTTTCATTATCTTCCCGGAAGCATACCCTTATCATGTGATTCCTATAATCAATATCTTTGACATATTTTACTCCCAGTAGTTCCCCAATTCTGTATCCGGTTTCTGCTAACATAAGTAACAGAAGCTGATCTCTTCGGTTCGTACAGGCCTGTAAAATTGTAATAATCTGATTTTCTTTTGCTGTTCTCCCACGATGTTCCTCTTCCTTCAGATAGGCTTTAAAAGAATGATTCCGCAGTACCTTTTTTACTCCCACCTGATTAACCGCTATAATCTGGTTATACGATAAGGTTTTGAGACTTCCGTACTGTTCATATTCTGCCTCTATAAATAAATAGAACCTGAACACATCTTTTAAGTATGCGTTGCAGGTTCCTTCATTCGGACACTTCTTTTCTCCAGCCGTTTGCTCTGTATGGTTTCCGGCTTTAAGCCAGTATAAAAATTCCACAAAGTGTTCTGTCTGTTTTTCATAATCTAACTGATAGACTTCTGTGAGTTCCATTTCTTTCTCTGCCATATATTTCATATAATAGCAGATTGAAAATGCTGTGCGTTTCACTGTATTTGGTGAACGTTTACATTTAATCTTATGCATTAGATATTTACTTGGCAGTTCTTCAATACTCATTGTTTCCAGATTTCTGATGAAAAAATATTTTTCTGTTCCATCTTTTATCGTTTCCACCTTGTATATCATAAGCTGCCTCCTTTCCTCTAACGCTATACACAGTATACCCACTTCATGCCGAAATAGCTATTCATCAATACCAACAATCCCACCGAAAACGCCCTTGAAATACCACCAAACTTTTCGTGCAAAATCTGCTTTTTCTGTAGCAGAACCACGAACGGTTACAGGTAGTATTCCACGCCTTTCCGGTTTCGAATAAAGTGCTGGACATCCTTGATATCTTTTGCCATCTTGCAGCTCGGAAGCGCACACATTACTTCCTCATGATACCTGCCACCTTCTCCTGCACGCTCGTCTAAAATGGACACGACACAAGTATCTGTCTCGGTGCGGAGAGCACGTCCGAATCCCTGTCTTAGTTTTTTCTGCATGTCTGGAACAATCACTGCCTGAATATAATCTTTCAGGCTGGCATATTCCTTCTTCTGTGCTTCACTGATGGGATCAGGAACAGCAAAGGGCAGTTTTACTATAATCAGCGAAGATACCATATCTCCAGGGAAGTCTACTCCTTCCCAACAGGAGCCGGCTGCAAAAAGGACAGCATTGTCCATCTGTTTAAATCTTGTGATCTCTTCCGGTGAATGTCTCCACACCTCTATCATCGGGAACGGAATTTCATCCCTTAACATCTGGTAAACGTTTCCCATCAAATGATAAGATGTAAACAGCACTAGCGTATGCCCGTAAGTCGAACAGATCAGTGAATGGATATGGCCTGCTATCATCTCTGCCTCTTCCTGACTTTCTCTTCTGCATGTCTTCAAATTCTTTGGCAGATATAACAGACAGTTCTTCTGATATTCAAACGGGGAGTCTGCCACATATTCCCGGACTCTCCGCACTCTCTGTAATCCTGTCATTTTCCGAATGTGGGAAAATCCCTGTCCGGTTTTTAAAGTTCCGCTTGTCAGAATCGCTCCCATTCCTCTGCTCCATAACATCTGGTCCAGATACTGTGGAATCCGTCTGCTGGATGCACACAATATAATCCGGTGGTCATGGTCCTGCTTCAGATGCAGCACATACTTCTTATCCTGATGGAAAAAGCATTCCAGCACACTTTTGGTTTCTTCCAGCTTGTTTCTGATCCACTTTGGAATCTTCTTTTCTAATTTTTCTATGATCTTATTCATGGTCTGTATCCCCTCATATAAATACATTGCACACTCTTCTGTCATGTGGAATTCTTCTTTTATCCCATATCTGGTTCTGTGGTTTTCTCCTATGATGTCCAGCACCATCCGGATCGTCCCGGACAGTTTTCTTATCTCCGGGCCTTGGTACTCATTCCCAAGATAAAAGCAGATTTCTCGGATATCGTCATAACAGAGGCTCTTCCCAAACATCTGCTTTGCCGCATCCGGCAGCTTATGTGCTTCATCGACAATCAATGCTCGGTAGTCTTTTAATAACGGGCGGTAATCCTGCAGCCTGTGATAACCATCAGCCAGCAGATAATTGTGATTACAGATCTGAATGAACATTTCATGATCTCTGGAACGCTCCAGATACTGCTGATACCTGCATGAGCCTCTTTTCGGGCAGTCTCCCGAACAGAACTTCGGTACACTCACCATCCTTCTGTCAAACCCACTTAAGTTGGACACTTCGTCCATATCATAATGTTCTTTCAACGACAGCAGAGCTTCTTTCTGCAACGCATTTTTGTTTTTTTCTTCGATTGCAACGATTCGGTGCTCCAACCTCTCATCGCAGACAAAATGCTCTTTCCCTTTTCGTATCACAGCTTTAATAGGGGCCTGAATCGTCCCGTTCTCCTGAAGAATCCGGGAGAGAAAAGGGATATATTCTGTAAGAATTGCTTTCTGGAGTGCAATGCTGGAAGTGGATATCACGACCGGACGCTGCTCATAAGGGGAACATCCTTCTGCAAGGAGGGAATATTTTCTCATCAGAACACAGGCCACCAGATAGGCATACGTCTTGCCGATACCGACACCCGCATCACACAGTGCTATGTTTCTTCCCAGCAGGTTATCCAGCATTTTGTGGCATAACATAATCTGTTCTTCCCTTACTGCCATTCCATGTTCCGGGAACAGCACTCGGAAAATAGTATCAATTTCTCGATGCGCTCTATTGAGATATTCTCTTGTGTAATACATAATTTGTTACCTGATATGCGTGCTGATATCACATCAATACGGCTGTAAAGGATTTCTCCCTACAGCCGTATGTATCTGATATCAACGACACATTCTTCCTTGATTTCTTATACTTTTGATTTTTGGCGTTGTATTTGTCCTCGACTCCCCCATTGCCTTACGGGAACATTACAGGCGGATGCTTGGCATTGCACCGCTCACGGATTTTCTAAAAGTCTTGCTGATTACAACCCAAAGTCCATCCTCTGCTCACTGGCAGTTCCTATGTATCATTATCCCCTCGTAAGTGATCCTCGCAAAAGACCGCCACGGTCCTGTTTCAGTTAAAGATGATTCGCTCGAAACGAAAACGCCACAAAAGAACTCTGCCTCTCACTTTCTGGTCTAATTTCTTCCATGCCCTTTTCATCTGTCCTCGCGTCTTCCTGCCACGCTTCTACTTACGGGAACGTACCTGTAATGCTGGTATGAGGTTGTCAAAGTACACTGGCAAAATTTACCTGCCTATTAAATAGCCGACGAAAAACGCCATAATTATTCAATTTTTGATAAATTTTTTAATTTTTTTCTCAAACGGTTTCTTTTGGTATAAATCGTCTGTTCTGCCATTCCCATAATCTTAGCAACTTCTCTTCCAGAATATCCCCATGTACTGAGTAAGAGGATTTCCAGTGTCTGATGCTCCGTTTCTTTCAATAGTTCATAGATTCGCTTATCACCTATGTGATCCAGAAGCTCCTTTACATCCCTTGCAAACAGCTCGCTGTCCTTTTCTTTTATGGAATCCATATCCTGCATCGTTTCATCCAGATGTTCCCGGTATCTGCGCTCTTCCAGAAAGTCTTCCCTGTCCATCTGGCGCAGCTTTTGGATCTTCTCTTCTTCCATTCCCAGTTCACGCAATTTCTTTTCTTCCTGTTCTTTCCAATAATTCCACTTTCGTTCTTCACTTGTCTTGTTATAAGCCATTTATCTTTCCTCCGATCTGATTTTTGATATAGAAATCAAATCGGAGCATGGCGGTGACCGGATAGGTACGTTATAATGTTCGAAAAATGTCGAAGAAAAAAATGCTGCAACCTCTTCGATTACAGCACTTTTTTCCATCTTACGTGAATATTTCTTGTTGGTTCATAGGAGATTCCTTCTTTTTCTCATAATGAATAAAAGACTCTTGTCATCCATTATTTATTATAATTTTTCTACTATTACAATAGCTTTTTTAACAAGTTTTCTTGTCTTGGAGTTTAAAAGAAAGCTACCAGTTTTTTTCCTCTGATAGCTTTCCATTCATTCTTATTCTGTTGGGAACATCGCTGCTTCCAACTTATTCATCTCTGTATCCAAAAGACCATATTTTCCTGAGTTATCTTTTTCCACGGATACGTTTACAGTAACAGCTTTTCCATATCTGTTCTTTTCAAGACTCTTCTGGACACTTTCTGTTAATACAGCTGCAAAGACTTCCGGATCATTTCCATCCAATCCCTGCTTTATTTTTTCATTGCTTACCTCTGTAGAGCTTTGTTGCAATGTCTGAAATACATTGGATGGTTCAACTTGTACACTTACTGTATAGACTCCATCCTCTTCTTTCACATCTTGTACTTTGTATTTTGCCAGTTTCTTTACTTCTGTCAGTTTTTCCGCATAATCAGCAATTCCTTTATCCGTAATGTTATCGGAATCATCAAATTGCTGTTGGATACTCTCATTAAAATCCTCTTCGATTTCTTTCTTGGCATCTTTTTCCGAGATTTCTAACAGATTCGCATAGTCCTTATATTCTCCATGATAGTGTGCATCAAGAGAACTTTGGACGTAGGATTTGGCATCAAAGTCTGGTTGTCTGGAGCAAGCTGATAACAATATACATACTATAATTCCTATACTTATGCACAAAACACAATTCTTCTTTTGCATATTCTCTCCTTCACGCTTTATTTATCTTCAATTTTTATCGAAAATAACATTTTTAAATACTGTTCTATTGACTCCTTTTGAACTTTTCTTTCAATATTATATGGAATGCACATAAAAAACTCCACATAACCATTATCAATAAAACTCAGCAATACTTCTCCATTTTCTGTTAAAAAATGTACATATTTTTTATTACATTTACTTTCAAATTTAATATTCGACATTTGCTTGTATATTTTTTTGTAATGATTTTTTATGCTTACTTCATCTGTACAATCAGTTCCATCACCTATCAAAAAAGAAATATACAACTTATCATAATCTTCATTTCTATATGTCATATAAGAATCTGTATGACCATCACCAATATTTTTATAATGCTCATTTGGAATCGAATAACTAATTATTTTCCCCTCTAATGTTTCAAATCTTTCTGTTTCATCAATTCTAATTTCACATGGTTCAAACATTTTTTTTATAAACAAGCCCAATTCATAATCCGACATTTCTATAAAATTAATATAATCTTTTTCTTCCGTTTTTCGCGAATATCCCCCTCTATTATTCCGTTCCCATCTTCTAATTTCTAATTCATCTCCATTTTGTTTCAAATCAATTCTTTGATAATTCTTGGAAAATGTTGGAAAACTTTTATATTTTGTTTGTTTCCAAAAATTGTTTAATTGAGATTCGTCTACTTTTGGGGAACTTTCTGCAATTTTTATTCCTTTTCTAATTGCACAGCCTATCTTATCTATTGTTTCTTCAGCCATAATTTCAATTGTAGGTTCGATAGAAATATAACATCCCATAAACCTTTCAATGGCATTAGGCACAATTAAGAAACCATATTTTTGATTATAATATACAGAAATCATATCCGTTTTCTCCTCTCTATTACTTAAGGGGAATAAAATATTCCCCTTAAGCTATTTACTTTGCTATTATTTTCCTACTGTAATAATGAGTTTAACACCTTTATCAATACCATGTTTTGTAGCATTATTAACTGCATTTATCTGAGCTTCGCTTAATGTTACATTTGGAACAACTACTTGTAATTGTCTACCCACTATTTCTTCCGCATTAACAAATTTACCATTAAATGTTTCTCCTATAAATCCTGAAACTTTATTAATGTCCTTGACAATTACCTTTTCCAATTTATTACCATTTTGATAAGTCTTTGCACCTAAGTCTCGGCTTTTAACACTAGTCACAACACCATTTTCTACTTTATCTATGGTCGGGAAATTGTGTCCCAAGTTATTTCCCATAGCTTTGTCAATAATATCTCCTCGCTCTAATGGTGGTTTTTCCCAAGTGCCTTCTGGCAATTTTGTTTCGGTTACTTCTGCAACTAATTTTTTAAACGATTTATCAATCCCATCATTATGGGTACTTCCTGCACTCCTTACTACATTCAAAAGTTTCCCAGCCCCATAACTAAGGCCACCCATAACGCCACCTGTCACTGCTCCTGCAATACCACCGACTAACGTATCTTTTGCTACTTGTTTCAGACTATTTCCAGACAAACCTGAATTCACTGCACTATATGAAGCTCCACCAATAGCTCCAATAACTGCTCCTGAAACCATCGCCGTTCCTAAGCCACCCATTGCTGGCAATGCTGCCAGAACTGCTCCTGCAGCCAAACCGCCTGTTGCAGCAACTACAAGACCAGAAACTGTAACCGCAGTTATACCAATGGCTACTTTTTTCACCGCATTCCAGTCTACTTTTCCAAGCTTATCTGTAATACGATTTGTTGTCGTACACATATGTCGTACCAGTTCTGAGCGGATTTCTGCCGTTCTTTCTGAAACATAGGATTTGAAAGATGTATAAGTTTTTCCAATTTTCTGTACCCCATTGCTTACAGAACGAATAAACTGACTTCCTCTGGATGTGATCTTTTGATATGTACTGCTACTGGTTACACGATTTTTCACAGATTGATATGTCTGTTTTGCATGTTTAGCTGCATTTTTGGCAGTTTTTGCTACCCCCTTCACTGTGTTAACAATAGTTTTTGCTGCTTTCTTAGCTGTATTTACTACTGTTTTGACTACCTTTTTCGCAGTATTAACGATTTTCTTGCCGACACTCTTGACTGCTTTCGCTGCTTTTTTAGCTGTACTCTTAATCCTGCTCCACAATGAATGTCCTGTCGGATCACTGTAATTCAGCGGATTATTGGTCGTATAATCGTAGCGGTTTCTGGTCAATGGATTTTCTGTCGTTCCAAGGTCACTATCTTCAGTTGTAAAGGTTCCGTTCTCTGCGTTATAGTATCTTGCCCGCAGATACTGAAGTCCTGTTTTTACATTTGTGGACTCCCCATTGTAACCGTAGTAATTGACACCGTCTGCTGTTCCTGATGTAAGGTTACCGTATGAATCATACTGATAACTGTTCGTCAGATTAGCTGTTTCGGTCAGGATTCCGGTCACGCTGTTTCTTCCGTCATATAAATAATAACTGCTTTCTTCCGATTTATCAACGCTTACCCGTTCTCCGATTCCACTTTCTCCATAAGTATAAGCCTGACGTACTTTCTCGTCTGCTCCATACTCTGCAAGGACTTCTGTATTCTCGCGATTGATATCGTTGATATACTCTGTCAGTGTGTATCCTTTGGCATTGGAACCGCCTTTTACCAGAGAGGCAAGCTGCTCTTTCGGGCTGTTTCCATCTTCGGTACGCTGGTTCGCCGGGATCAGGACTTCATCGCCATAGCAGTCTTCCCATTTATAGGTGTTATCAAGTTCGAATACCCGGTTGTTATCTCCATCGTACATGGCTGCCATCAGGACTGTTCCACCCTGTTTTACTACTGCCAAACGATTCTCTGCTGTGTATTCATAAGTAACCGGATCTGCACTGTTTGTCTTATCACATTCCTGGATCAGATTGCCATCTTTATCATAGCTGTAGGTTGTTCCCGGATCGCCCCAGATCTTTGCATTGGTGCGTTTGATGAGCTGGTTGGAATCGTTGTACTTATAGTTATATTTTGCTTTGCTGACACCATCCTCGATCTTCTCGTAAGAGGTCCGGTTTCCAATCTTGTCATAAGTATAATTATGGACTGTCTTTTTACCGCCCTCTGCTTTTTCTGTACAGCGTGTCAGTTCCCAGTTGTCATCGTATTCATAGGTACGTGTCGTCTGGATCTCTTTTTCCTGATGCTCACAGTCTGCTTTGTCTGTCTCTTTCTGTGTATCGCCCCAGTTGTACCAGTCTTCCCAGCTTGGCGTCTTTCTTGTTCCAGCTTCCAGTTCCGTAGCTGTTTCTCCAACTACATATCCCTGATCATTGTACTTGTACTCATAAGTACTGATTACTTTGCCGCAGGAACCACAGGTATTCACAATCTTTGTGATATGATCTTCTGCATCGTAAGATACTTCCGTCTTTGTTCCATTACTTCTAGTAACTTCTGTCACACGGTTCAGTGCATCATGCTTGTAAGTGGTTACTTTTCTATTACGGTCTGTCAGTTTTACCAGATTATCATTTAAGTCGTATTCATAGCTGATCTTTGTCCCATCCGGGTATACGATTGCCTGCAGATTATCTGCGTCATCATAAACGTAGCTGACATCCTTTTTCGAACCGCTTGTCACTTTGGTGATTCTTCCAAGTGCATCGTATTCGTAGCTGCTCTTGCCTGTCTGATCCTTCATGGATACCCGTTCCCCGGCACTGTTATATGCGTAGGTCACGTCCTTTTCGGATGTCTCGCCTTTTGCGTCCTGATAAGATTTCTCCAACAGGTCATTCAGTTTGTCGTAATCATACGTGGTTTTCTTGCCGCTTGCCTGTGTATGTCCGGTCAGTCTGCCTTTTTCATCATAGTCGAATTTCTCCGTTCTTCCTGCCGGATCTTTGATGGATGTCAGGTTGCCTTCTAAGTCATAAGTATAATTCGTTGTCTTATTTGCTGCATTGGTGAAGGTCACCAGGTTATCCATGTTGTCGTAACCATAAGTTGTTACACCGCCAAGGGCATCAGTTACTTTGGTCAGGTTGTCATTCTTGTCATATTCCAGATGGCTCTTTAATCCGGTCTTATCTGTAACAACCTGAATATTCCCATGTGCATCGTAATCAAATCCCGTTGTGAATCCACGCTTGTCTGTAATAGAAGTTACCCTGCTGTCCTTATCATAGGTATAGGATTCCTTCTGCCCCAGTGCATCGGTCTCTTCTGTTACACGGTTGTCTTTATCGTAGACTGTCTTTGCAACATAGCCCATCGGATCTGTTACAGATGTAACATTATAATTCTTATCATATCCATAGCTGGTCTTTCTTCCACCCGGTTTGGTGATCTCAGTAATATTTCCTGCCGGGTCGTAAGTGTAAGCAGTTATCTTACCAAGCGGATCAGCTGCAGAAGTCATCTGACCTGCCAGGTCATAACTGTAGGTATTGCTCCGTCCAAGCGGATCTGTCTCCTTCACCAGATTGCCATACTTATCATAAGAAAAGCTGGTTGTTCCATCCAGTGCATTGGTAGAAGACTTCATCTTATGGAGCTTATCGTAAGTATAAGTAGTGGTACTCTTTAAGCTGTCGCTTTCTTTTACCACGTTGTCCACTTTATCATAAGAGAAATTTTTAGTATAACCCAGTGGACTGGTCATACTCTTCAGACGTCCGGCTTTATCATAACTATAGGTATACTCTCCACCATTCGCCTGTGTCATCTTTGTGACATTGTCATTCAGGTCAACACTGTACTGTGTCTCATTTCCCTTTGCATCCGTTACAGAAATGACATTGCCATGCTTGTCGTAATCATATTTGGTAACTGCTCCCTTTGGAGAAATCTGTTCCGTCATGTTACTCAGGCTGTCATATTTGTATTCGGTAATGAGTCCCATCGGATCTTTTGATTTGGTAAGATTTCCAATGGCATCATAACGGTATTCATTTGTTTCTTTTAACGGAGAAGTCTCACCGATCTTGCGGTCCAGTTCATCATACTGGTAGGTTGTCGTATTTCCATTTCCGTCTGTCTGGGATACGAGATTGTCATTTTTATCGTAAGCATACTTGGTAACCGTACCGTTTTCATCGACAGATTCCGTCACATTATCATTTCCGTCATACTTAAAGGTGCTGGATGCTCCCAGTGGATTTGTCTGAGAAATAACCCGGTCTTTCTTATCGTAAGCGTATTTATATGTGGCTTCCTCTTCTTCTGTCATGGATAACTGGTTGCCGACTTTATCGTAGGTAAAGGTTGTTTTATGACCTTCCGCATCCGTTACCGCTGTAATGCGGTCCATAACATCATATTCATAAGATGTGATACTTCCGTCTGCTTCAGTAAGTTTCAGGAGTCTGCCGTACTGATCGTACTTGTATGTTGCTGTCCTGCCAAGTTCATCGGTCTGTGTCAGTACATTTCCGGCACCATCATAAGTATAATCCATACTGTTTCCACCATTGTCGGAGGAATGGATCAGGTTGCCTGCTCCGTCATATTGATAGGTAATTACGAGTCCCTGTGCATCCGTACATTTTACAAGCTGTCCGATGGCATCGTACTCCATCAGCACCTTGTCCCCTGTCGGCAGTATTATGGATGTGTTATTTCCCTCTTTATCATACACATAACTATACGCATTGCCGAGGGCATCTGTCATCTTTGTGCTGTTGCCCTGTGAATCGTATTCGTAAGTGGTCTTTCCTTTCAGGGCATCCACCGTCTGTTCCAGATTGTCGGTGGAATCATATTTCATTGCTGTAATGTTGCCCTTTGCATCGCTTACCGATGTCATGTTTCCATTACCATCGTAAGTCATGGTACTGGTATTTCCATTTTCATCGGTAGAGGATACCAGATTTCCATTTAAGTCATACTTCATGGATACGGTATATCCAAGGGCATCTTTGGATGTAGTCAGATTTCCTGCCTTGTCGTAAGCATAAGTATCTGTTCTTCCCTCTTCATCGGTAGAAGATACCAGATTTCCTGCTTTATCATAAGTATATGTGGTAGTTCCACCTTCTGGGTTGGTTTCACTTAAGCGGTTTCCTGTATTATCGTAGGTATAAGTCCAGGTTCTTCCACTGTCATCTGATTTTGATACCAGATTGTCTGCCGCATCATAAGTATAAGTGGTAACTGCACCTAATTCATCTGTCTCTTTAGCGAGTCTTCCGCAGTTATCATATTCCTTGGAATGGCTGCTTCCATCTCCATAAGTAATCTTGGTTTCATTTCCTAATGCGTCATATTCATATTTGGTTATATTACCAACTGCATCTTTGGACTGAAGCACCTGTCCAAGAGAATCAAACTTGGATACGGTTGCATTTCCATTTCCATCGGTATATTTTTTCAGATTTCCTGCTTTGTCATATTCATAGAGCTTTGTTCCAAAATCTTTATTACTCTCTTCTATGACACGTCCCATGCTGTCATACTTATAAGTAATTGTATTTCCTTTTGCATCGGTTGCTTTGACCTGCTGATAATTCTTATCATAAACGTAGCTGATCTGATTTCCTTTCGGATCTGTACCACTGGTCATGTTGTACATCTTATCATAAGTATAAGTGGTGGTATTCCCCAGTGCGTCAGTACTTGCTGTAATATTTCCCACACCATCCAGCGTATAAGCGGTCACACCGCCATCGGCTGCTGTCTTGGAAGTCAGATTGCCATTCGCATCGTAACTGTTCGAGGTTACATTTCCAAGTGGATCTGTCATGGTAACTGCACGATTCATCGCGTCATACGTGAATCCCCATGCTGCTCCATTTCCATCCACATATCCGGTCATGTTCGGTCCGTCATACGAATACGTTGTTGTGACACCTCTGCCGTCTGTCTGGGATACCATACGATGTTTGTCATCGTAAGTATAGGTAATGGCTGTTCCATCCGGTTTTGTAGATGTGACCATATTTCCATTACCGTCATAACTGTAAGTAACCGTTGCTCCGTTATATCCAGTTGCACTGGTCAGCTTATTCTGCTCATTATAAGTATAAGAGGCTGTCTTTCCATCCTCTCTTGTCTCCGTTGCTACATTGCCAAATGTATCATAAGTGTAAGTTTTTGTTCCGGCTGCTGTCGTTTCGGAAGCAAGCTGATTCTCTGCATTATAAGTCTTTTCACAGGTTGTTCCATCCGGATATTCAATGGATGTTGTGCGGTACTGATCATCATAATGATAAACGGTCTTATTTCCTTCGTTATCCGTTGTTGTAGTAGAACTCTTTCCGTACTTGAAAGTTGCCGTTCCTTTTTCTGCATCAGTCTGCTCTACAACTCTTCCTTCTTTATCGTAAGTATTCTTTACAACCGTATTGCCATTCTCATCTTTCCAGCTTGTCATACGGCTGTCATCATCATATTTGTACTCTTTTGTTGTTCCATTCGGATCTGTTACAGATATCAGATTTCCCTGCTCATCATATTTGTAAGAAACTTTTCCACCATCTGGAAGAGACAGTTCCTTGATATGCCCGAATTTATCCTGTTTTACCCCGAATGTTTTTCCGGATGGTGTTGTAATCTTACTCAGATTATAATCATCGTCATAATCTAATACTGTCTTAAATCCATTCACATCCGTTACATAACGTAAAATTCCATATTTATCAAATGACCAGACGCTCTGATCCGCATCTGTCAGTTCCCATCCGATGTAGTCATGGTCTGTATCTTTATAGCTGACTGCTTTTAAATCATATACATAACCATCCGGAGTAGTGTAGCTTCCATCTTCATTCTTATCAAAGATCAGATAACTTCCGTCCCCTCTCATATACAGAAGACTTCCGTCCTCCATTTGAGAAAGTGACTGGTCATAGTTAAAGCTCCATCCACGTCCGAACATGGAATGCTGGTCTGTTCCTTTGGAATTGTAGCTTCTTGTAATGGAGAATTCTCCATTCAGTTCATTCATCGTCGCATCGGACTGATCCATGTAGAAGTTACCAGTATTTAAGTTGACTGGTTCAAATCCAAATTCACAGTGCAGGCCTCTTCCCATCAATGCTCCGTCAATCCGCATCTTATCCTGATCGGTAAGCGGTGCAGGACTATATGGAACATTTGTCTGTGGGTTACGGATAAAGATCGTGTTATTTGCGACTACCAGTGCGTCCATAACCTGATTGTCTTTCATAATGTTCTTAAGCGGAACACCATAATATTTTGCAATCTTCGGGAATGTATCAAACTGCTTCACTTCATAGATCACAAAGCTGTCACTGGTCACTTCTTTTCCTGTTTCCAGCTTTCCATCAATCTCTTTCGATGCTTTTGCTTTGATCTTATAAAGCTTGTCCTTCGTCAGCCCTGAATACAGTGCACTCTGCCAGTTGGAATCTTTGCTGTAATACTTATTCGCCTCCGGGAACTGCTTATTGTATTCAGTACTGTCTGGATAGGAATACAATGGTTTTGCATCTGTTTCGTGATGTTCTTCATTTTCCTCATCTGGAAGCAGATAATATTCTACTGTAGATTTGCTCTTTGCAATTCCGTCTGCAAATACGGCATCAAACTTCAGCTTTCCATTTGTATTCTTTTCTGTCATCGGGCGAAGCAGGATCGTTGTTTCATCCAGTGACATATCTCGCAGATATGGATCTTCAGCCGGTGACCACTGGATGCTGAGTTTCGGTCCATAAACGGATGCCCTGTTATTCAGTACCTCACACTGCATAGAAGCTCCAAGGTTATTTGCCTCGGCAATGGCTACCAGTGCAAATCCGTTATTCGCATGAGTTCCCTGCACCCAGTCATTGACCAGATCTTTGACGTCATAATTGATATAGCTGTTCCTGCTGGTACTTGCATTCTGTACATCCTGAAACGTAAGATTTACTGGTTTTGTTTTCCATGTGATGGAGGTGTTCCACGACTGATCTACACGATAAAGTCCAAACTGGGATGCACCACCACTGTATGCAGTTTTCTGACTGACTGCAAATGTTGCACTGTCAATTTTGGAATCTTTCGGAATCTGACTAAAATTTGAATTTACTTTGATATAAGTCCGGCAGTTCTGGTGTGCAGTACCAAATCCTGCAAGGTTCCCAGACTTAATACCATCATCAAATCCGACATACGGATAATTGTTGTCACCAATCTGACTGGTAGGACTTCCCTCTTCCACACCGATCATGTTAAAGGAACTCTTCTGAATCTCTACTGGTGTCGGATCGATCCTGACCGGATACTGACGTTCTTCTGCCGAAAGCCAATCCCTATCTGGTTTTACGGTCAGGATTGTTTTTCCATCTTCTTCCCGAAGTTCCAATGTGATCAGGAAACTGATTTCCCCGGCAGCATCTTCCATTGATGGCGTCTCCAGAAGATACTTCGCATCTTTGATTGTCTTCCCTTCCGGATAGATATAGACCTGATTGTCTTTTACTTCTGCCTGATACCCCGGAATCTGCAGCTCGTATTCATAGACTTCCCTGTCTGTTGGCTGCTGAAGTACGATATCTTCCTTAATGCTGGAATCCAGTACTGTATACTGAACATCTGCGCCCTCGTAAACTTCATTATAAAGGATCGCATTGTCTTTAATAACGGAATGTGTATAATCTCCATCTACCGGAATGATCCCGATTCTGGTCTTTCCATTTTCAATCGTTACACCATTCTCTTCTGACATCTGTTCCGGAAGAAGGATAGCATAATCGTTTGCCTTGTTCTGATAAACTTCTGTTTTCTCTTCCTTTTCTTCAGTTGCCACTACACTGCTGGCTTCCTGTGCTTCTTCGGATGCCGGAGTATCTGCTTCTTCTGGTTTTACAAGTGTATTATCAACCAGCTCGGTATCTCCATCCTCATTCTTATAAGTTCCGACATAACCTCCATAAACGGTTGTATACTGCTTGTCCCCTGTCTTATAAGTCTTGGAAATGGCATCATAATCAATCAGTTCACCTTCCGGTTCTTCTGGAATCGGATAGTAATCCTGTGGTTCTTTCAACTCCACTTCTTTTTCCTGCGGATTTTCTTCTGTTTCTTCCGCTGGAGTTGTCTGTTCTTCCTGCGTCTCTGTATCTTCTGATGGCGTCGTTTCATTTTGTACGTCCGCATCAGACTGCTGACTCTTATCTTGTTCTCCAGATGTGGAATCTGTAATCCCTGCTTCCTCTTCCGTCAAAGCCTCTGGTCTGGAGAAATCTGCATTCTTCTGTACATCCTCAATGGCCTCTTTTGCCTGTACAAAAATAGGCTCTGTTCCCTGTAGTGCCATCAGGAGTGCAAGTACTAAGGCTATAGCCGACTTTCGAAATCTCTTCATAGTCTCTTTCTCCCTCTTGTAATCTTTTTCTATAATTCCTTTACAAAATAACCGCTACCCTCCTTTTTTCTGACTTTGGCACTACTATAATCTAAAAAATCACAAAATTTTCATAAATGGTAAAAATGCCCCTTGAGGTGGCAAAAATAGACGAAATCGGTCGAAAAAAATAGTAAGACACCATCGCCTTACTATTTTTCATCTAATTTCATATATAATAATATTTTCACTTGAAAGGATTTCTCCGTATGGCAGATCTCCATCTGACCATGATATTTTTCTACTACGAGTTTCACATTTTGTAATCCTATTCCATGTCCTTCTTTCCTGCTTTTCGTTGTCAGATAAATTCCATTCCGCACTTTTGGTGTATCTTTTATGCTATTCTCAATCTGGATATTCATGATTCCTTTTCCATAATACATCTGAAACGATAATCTCCTTTCATCTGAAGCTGCTGTCCCACGAATAGCATTATCCATAAGATTTCCCACTATTATACTTATATCAAATAATTCTTCCCCTATATGATTCGGTATTTCTACAGAAATCTCCGGATTTTCAATTACTGATTTCGAATCTTCCAAAATATAATTCAGCAGATTATTCATATTACGGTTTTCTGTATATAAATGATGACATAAGGCTGTTCCGGCTATATTCTCCATTTGTTTCAGATACGATAGAATCTCTTCATTTCCTCCCGTTTTTGCCATTGCCCCTATTGTTGTAAGATGGTGCTTGTAATCATGATGTATCTTATTCAGCCTGTCCTGTGATTTCATCATCATCTCCAGTTCTTTTGCATACTGGCTCATCTGAATTTTCATCTCTTCCTGTTTTGCTGTTTCAATATAACTTTTCTGAACCTCATCGTGCAGATAGAAAATAAACACATTGATAAACAGTAAGAATAATACAATCGTAGACCGCACACCTCTTCTGTCTGGCAGCAATATCCTGATACAGACTATAATGCTGATCACCGGGACAGAAAGCATAGCAAGCCAATGACGGTTCTTTATATAATAACTTCTCTTTACACCTACTTTTCTTTCAATAATGACTTCCAGTAAAAAGAATATAAAATTTCCCATTACAATAGTTCCCGGTCCCATGTGATGATGCACCGGATTTCTTGCTACCGCATACCGTTGAAAGAACACGATTGGAATCCCATCACATAAAATTCCCATAATATATACCATAAGTGTATTCCAGACATGATGTTGCCAGTCTGCCTGATATGCCACTGTTATAATTAACAGAGCTATCAGCTCAAAGATCAGATCTCCGTACATCGTTCCCCACTGCATGCTTCCCCAGCATGAAAGCAGATATGCACAAAAATATGCAAATAGCTTTTGTGTATCCTCATTTTTTGGATACAGGATGGTATTGTAACGGAACACAGTATAAATCCAGAATAATTTACTTGTCAGATAAGTGATCAAATGGATATTCATAATCTTTTCTTCTCCGTTTGTAATAGTCTTTCCCTGACCTTCTTGCGATTTGCTTTACTGATACTGAGACGTGTCTTGTCTTTCATAACCACGTTGTCATATTCGTAATGCTCCACGTGTTCCATATTGATGAGATAGGACTTGTGAATCAGTAAGAAATATTCTTCTGTTACATCCGCTACATCCTTTAATTTTCCTCGATATTCATATTCTTTTTCCGATGTCACGATATGTACTCTTTTTCCCAGACTATAAAAATACAGGATCTTGTCATAAGAAATCTTGTGGATTCCTTTTGTATCCGTATATTCAAATATTTTCTTCCGTTCTTTTAACAGTTCCCGTAATTCACCTATCACCCGGAAAAGTTCTTCCTCTCGGATTGGCTTTACAAGAAAATCAAATGGATGAATACGGAATAATTTCATAGCATATTCCTGATATGTTGAAATATAGGTAATCCGCAGTTCTTTTCCATAATTTTTCTTTCGTATCTCCGTTCCGATATCAATTCCATTCTCATGTTCCAGACAAATATCAAGGAATAACATATCGTAGGATTCTTCTTCCAGCCTGTTAAGAAGCTGCTCCGCAGAATAGTATATTTCTATAGATATCTGACAGTCATTCGCTTTCCCATAATGGAGCAGCTTCTGTTCTAACCAATTACATAGGATGATGTCATCATCACAGATTGCAAGTTCTAGCATATTTTCTTACCCTCAGTCTTTCGTAACACGACAAATGGGGAAAAGAATCCCCTTCAATTCTTTTCCCGAATGGACATCACTAATTTTGTGTCATTTTTCCGATGCAACAGCACCACTTCCTTTGCTGTCTTATTTTGTCCTCTATATAATAAACACTTGAACAAGAAAAAACTGTCGCCATTTTATAATTTATTTATATTTTTTATGTTTTATTTATATTTTATCCAAATATTACAGCGATAACTAATAATGTCACCCCCTGCATTATTCTTTTTATTTTTAGCGTCATTTGATAAAACATCAACGTTTTTGATGGCAAAAAGGGAACCTGCAAAACCAGATTCCCTTTAAAATACATGCTCTTCTCTAAAAGGATGATAAATCCACCATCCTCTGCTTATTTTTAAAAACTTTTTCCTTTTTTACAATACTTATAAATATTAAATGGTTTTTCTTTTTTTTCAAATAAAATCCCTGTTGTTTTAATAATTTTTATAAGTTCATCCGACTCCATATCTGTCGTTTTAAATATAAATATTTTCTTTTCATTTGTTATGAAAAAAAAGAAGTTTTTATATAAGAACATTCTATCAATATTTTTAAATTCATAAATTTGATCTTCATCTATTTTAATTGCGTTTTCATCGATATCCACCGTTTCATATCCTGATCTACCCCAGACAAATTCATGAACATTTTTTTCAAAATTTTTACCAATCATTTGATACCAAATAATCCAAGCCACACAAGCCACACAAGTTCCAATCCCTATTCCAAACATCAAATAACTTTCCGACAGATAACAATTAATCGACAGTAAAAATTCTACAGGTGTAAAAATATAGATAATCATTCTACTTTTCTGTCTTGTTTTAAATAATTGATTAGGAATTATAAACCCAAGCGAAAGCATTCTTTCTAATTCTTCCCTATCCTCATCTGACACAATTGATTTAATATGCATTCTTCTTAATCCCCCTTTTGCCAGAGGTCCTCTTTATAAAATCGAACCTCTGGCCATTGTCTCTTTTATTCTTTTACAATTTACAGCGCTTGAATCAACAAACCAAAAACAGTACCTGCTCCAGCTGAAAATAAAGCAATAATTGACGGAATTGCATTTACAACTAATGCACCCGCAAGAACTAATATTACGGCTCCTGCCAGTATATTACTATGCTCTTTTGTGAATTCTACAACATTAAATTCAAGACCACTATTAGAATTTAATGTCATTGTAAAAATCAAAGCAACCGATATTGTCCACTCTTTTTCCTCTTCTGGCAGCAAATCTGATGTACTAAATACAATGGAAAACTCTACACTATTGGCAAAAACATTATTTATTTCAAAAGCAATATTACCAGATTTAACCGATAAAGCAATTTTTTCTATCGTATTTCCAAAGTTATCTGCTCCCTCTATACCTGTATCTGATAAATTTGATGAAATCTCCATAATTTGATTTTTGCAAGTTTGTGTCAATTCTCCATCATTTCCTATATCCACTTTTATATTATAAATTTTACCAGTTGAACTTTCAAGCGATGTGGATATTTTAGTAGAAATATCAATTGCTCCTTGAGGACTCATCATTGTTCCCAGTGAAATTTCCTTATCATACTCCACACCCACATCCATAATTTTATTCAGATAACCAAGCGGCTCCATTACATTATAGACATATTGATTTCGTGCTATTTTTACCTTTGCCCGAAGATTTTCTTGCGCTATTTCCTCATCTGTTTTTGTCGATACGGCATCGAACTTTTTAAATCCAGTATCTCTCCCTGAATATGCATCTTTATCCAGTGGGAACGAAGGTGATGAAGAAAATGAGTTCAACTCACAAAATTGATCAAATGCCCAGTTCTTCGGCATCGAATATCCCAAATTACAGCTAAATCCAGTTGACATATCTGCCACAAATGATTTACTTGCCAATCCTGCTTCATAAACTTTAGTACATACATATCTTGGTGCATAAATGCCGACTTTATAATTTTTATCATTTGTCGAACTGAAAAAGATCATGTGAATCTGTTCAAAATAAGGTATAATAAATGTATCAATCTGATATGAATAACAATCAAAATCCACTGCAAAGTATATAGTCGTTCCACTTGGTATACCGATTCTCTCGGCTGCTAAAATTGCTGTCTGTGCATCAACACTTCCCTGGGACGGATCCTTAAAATAGTTTAATTCATATCCTCCATCCTGATATATCGGGAATACCGATAATCCTGCATTTTCAATGTTTTTCACTTCTGTTGATGTCAAATATTTCGGTGTATGTTCTTTTCCAACAGAACCTGTCAGATAACGTCCTACATGAGTATACCCTGCATTTTTTATATCTAATGCCTGTTGTTTATTTAATACTGTTGCACAGTCACACGCTTTTGCTGCCCTGTTTGTATCGCCTTTACTCGTAAGCAATGATTTCATAGTAGAAACATTTACTTTTCCTTTTGTTACAAGTCCAATTCCTGTCAGACCATAAAACTCCTGAAATTCTGACACCTTTGACTCTGTAGTCGAATCAAACACGCCATCGAATCTTCCCGGATTATATCCGTTAAAATATAGTCCGTATTGAGCAATCTTATTAAATGGAACATATTTCGTCGAGTTCTGTCCGTTCTGTAATGTACCCGGAAACGCATTTGTTGTTGCATCGCCAAAATTAACTGAATTCAAATCTGTAATTAATTCAGTTGTAACTCCTTCAGCCGCCTGCAATGCACCAACTAAAGACAAAATTGTCTGTCTTGAGGCAATTCCATCACAAGGTCCAACACCAATAACATCTGACCAGTCACTATTTAATTGCTGTTGAATAAGAACAATATTGGAATCCCCACCAGAAACCTTTGTAAACCAGTTTAGGGATAACAATCCAGACCAAACTTTCCAATCAATTTTGCCCGTAACTTCCAGTCCTGCATTTTCCTGCATCTTTTTAACTGCATTTACTCCTGATGTATAATAAATTCCAGTAATTCCTCCAGCAGCATATCCTTTGCAAAACAGAGCACACTGAATCAAGCATACATTAACCTGCGGAGTATCATTCGGATCCATTTTTGTAATAATGGCTAACTTCTTCATGGTATTAATAGTAAGTGGTCCAACCGTTCCTGTAATCGTTGAGATTCCATTCTGAATCTGAAATGCACGAATGATTCCCTGCATCACGGCTGTTCCGGTCTTTCCATCTTCATCCAGTTTTACCCAATCCTTATGTCCACCAAACATCGCATTTAAATATTTTTGTGCTGCTTTTACATTCTGATCACTCATATTCACTACCTCCTAATTCAAGTCAATTATAAAGATTTCTAACTCTTTATATGTCTATCACTAAAAGTTACAATAACAATTTATCAATCAACTGTGCCTATTTTGTGACTATTTTCCAAAGGATTCATTAACTTCCTTATAAAATCCTTAACAAATTATGAAAGAAACCATCAATTTATCACCCCATATCCCATTATAGAACTGTAATCTACTGCATAATTTCTCTGCCGTACCTGATCACTGGAATTTCCCTCAATCGTGTAAACTCTTCCACCTTCACACTTTTCTACTATTCCTACATGATCCGATGTTCCATCATGATCCCAGTCAAAAAAGATGATCATTCCAGCTGTCGGAGTTGTTCCGCCACTCTGCCACTTATTCTTTCCCTGAAACCAGGACACTCCATCACTGCACAATGAGAATTTAGGAACATTCCCACTTGCAATCAGACCGCTCTGATCCGCACACCAGCTTACAAAACAGGCACACCATTCTACCCGACTGTCAAATCCGTACCAGCTCCAGAACTTCTGACCGCCACTGTTTCCAAGCTGCCCCATTGCAACCGACACAATCTGCTGATTACCAAACAAACCAGCAAACAGGCTGCCACCGGAATAATACCGCATCACATGGGGAACGTATTGGGGATCTCCGTAACTGCTCCATCCATGCGAAGCTGCCTGTTCCTGTGAAAACTGCAATGCATTGGCTTCTGTATAACCGCCTCTTTGCAATGCCCATCCTATGTAGCCATTTCCATAGTTATATCCCTGCCATGCAAGTTTCAGCTTGTCCAGATCCTGTGGACTGCTGCATCCTGCCTGTCTGATACAGTCTGCAAAGGTCTGTACTCCAACCTCTATCGAATAATCCGGATCAGTAATAGAACCAGGAGTGTGTGGGAATCTTGTATTATATGGACTTTCCGAACACTGCATCGGGTCTGTTCCCCTGCCTCCAGATTCCTGCATCATGATGGCCTGTATCGCAGACACATATTCCGGAATGCCGTATTGGGATGCATACTGCTGTATCACAGAAGTATACGCAAGCACTTCTTCACTTAGGGATTCGGAGCTTTCCGAATTACTGCTGAAAGCTGCTCCTGCAATGATTCCCACAATCAGAATAAATACCAGAAGAAATGCACTACCTCCGGCAGCAATCCATTTTCCCATTTTTTCAAGAGCTACTACCCCTTTTTGAATCGCTGCTGTAATTCCCTGTACGGATAACTTTGAACCCTTTCCAGTTACCTGAAGGACTGCTTTTCCACTTTCTGCCGATGCCTGTGCTGACTTTCTTGCCATCTGGGCTGCTCTTGCTTTCTGCATCGCCTGAAGACTTTTTTCCATCTGCTGTTTCTGCATGGATGCCTGTGTCTTTATTTTTTCTTGAGACAGACCGGATACTTTTACCACTCTCGGTGCTGCTTTCACCTGCCGTTTACCATTCTCCTTGGCAAGTGCTGCCTGCTCCGGTTTCAACTTGATTAATTTCTTTCCGCTTTCTGCCCCCTGCTCCATTGCTTCTTCGGCAGCTTTCGCTTCTTCCTGTCTGCTTTTTCTTTCCTTTATCTTCCTGTAGGTCACTCCAGCAAGTTTTTTTCCACCTTGATATGTGGTTTTCCCTATACTTTTTCCTGCCACACTCGCCGCTCTGTACTGTACGGATTCTATTTTTTCAGTTCCATACTGTGTTGGGGATTCTGACTGCCCACTGCTTTTTTCATGTAGTTCCCTTGGCTTTTCTTTTGCTTCCAGAACCGCTGAGCGAACCAGTTCTTTCGGAAGTCGGGCAGCCGGATTTCGAATCTTCGGATTCTTATCCCTTACCCGTTCCTTGATATCTTTCATCCGGTCACCCTCTTTCCGTATCTCTTATCTCATCGGGCAACATCCCGATGTTTCTTTTTTTCCTGCTGTTTCTGCAACTGCTCCACCTGTCTGATTGCCTCATTTACCAGTGGATGTTCGTTGTAATATGGCACAAGTTCCAAGTCTCCCCTGTCTTTTGATGACAACGGTAATGGATATTCCATGTCTGAATAAATTGATTCTGGATCATGAATAGAAAACTCAATAGCCGGACACATATTGGCAGATGTTCTACAATATTTCTGGTACTTTTTATATGCCTCTTCCAGCGTTCTGCATTTTGTATATTCTCCTAAATCATGGAACTCACCGCACTCTGCAGCATAAAAAGTTATCGTTACTTCTTCTTTTTTCTTCATTATGATTCTCCCGGTTTTGTTGTCATTAGTTTATAAAGGTCTGTATTCTTTGGGAACGTATTCTCAAATGGTACGATATTCCCAGAGCAACGGATTAGGCCACTGCCAACCGATACATTTGTAATATAGGACAGTTGGTTTTCGGAAATATTCAAAAGAGCTGCCAATTCTTCCCTGTCTGTACTTGCCTGATTCAAAAGAATCAAAAACTCACTGTTTGCCAACATCAGTCTTGCAGTGTCCGATTTCAGAAGTTCCTCAACATTTTGGGTTAAACCTGTCACGAATCCATTGTATTTTCTGATTCTCTTGTACAGTCGGTAGAAGAAATTTGCACTGTATTCATAGCGGAATAACAGATAGAACTCATCGGCAAATATCCATGTCGTTTTTCCTTCTTTCCAGTTCTGAATTACCCTGTTGAAAATACTGTCTAAGGTAACCAGCATTCCCAGTGGCATAAGCTGTTCCCCCAGTTCCCGGATATCATAATCCATGATCCTGTTCTTCTTATTCACATTGGTCGGCTGTGCAAAGGTGTTCAGGCTTCCATTGATAAAAAGTTCGGATGACAGTGCAAGTCCCCTTGCCTCTTCTTCCGGCTGTAACATCAACTGTCGGTACATATCTTTCAATGTCGGAACTTCTCCGGTATAACCACTTCGGATATAATCCCGGTACACATCTGCAGCACAGCGGTCCAGGATTGACTTTTCTTTTGCTGACAGGTTTCCTGCTCCAACCAACTGTTCAAATACAGACAGAATAAACTCCGATTTTTCAATCAGTGGATTCTTTTCATTGCCGTAGGCTGCGTCCATATCCATTGCATTCAGGTGATTGTCTGATGTCGCAGATACTTTTACAACCTGTCCACCCAGAGCCTCTACTAATTTTGTGAATTCGGACTCCGGATCAAGAATCAGGATATCGTCATCGGTACTCAATGCCAGATGCACAATCTCTTCTTTTGCCGAAAAGCTCTTTCCTGATCCACTGACGCCCAACCGGAAACTGTTTCCATTCATCAGTTTCTTCCGGTCGGCTACCAGAAGGTTCTTGCTGACTGCATTCTGCCCATAATAGATACCGCCCGGCTGCAGGATTTCCTGTGTATGGAACGGGATTAAAACAGCCGTTGATTCCGTTGTCAATGTACGCAGGGCATTGATCTTTCGCAGTCCGTAAGGAAGCACTGTATTGAGTCCGTCCACTTGCTGCCACTTTAATGTTGCCATCTGGCACAGATGCTTTCTTGCTATCGACAATAATAATTCCGTATCGGAATCCAACTGTTTTTTACTGTCTGCCAGATGTACCATTGTCAAAATTCCGAACATCATACGCTGGTCTCTGGTTGTCAGATCATCGAGCATTTCCTTGGTTTCTTTTCTCTGAAGTTCCATATCGTATGGTACGATTGCCGAGAAGTTATTATTAGCGTTCTGCCTTCTCTGCCAGTTGGTCACGTTGGTTTCCACACCAAGCAGTCGGTTCTGGATTTCCCTTACCGCTTCATCCGTAGGGACTGGCAGGATATCAATCGACAATATCAGATTCCGGCTGAAGTCACACAGTTCTGAAATCATGTCATCTTTAACATAACTTGCATAATCCTGCATATACAGGACTCTTCCGTACCTGTCACCGATTTTAAAATGGTCACGTTCAAATTCCATAGAATCCGGACACATCCAGTCCTTGAAACTTGTTCCCTTCTTGGCAAATTGTTTCAGATCAAACGGAAATGCCTGTGGGACATCTCCCTTGAAGAAGTCCCTGAAAATCTGGAGCCGGCTCTCTGCGTCCAGTCCTTCTGCTGTGGACGATAACTTTGCCAGATGTGTTACGATGTCTGTTCCGATACGTGCAAAATAGGTTCTTGCATCGTCAATCGATCTTTTATGTACACTGACAGTCAGATACCGTTCCTGATAGATGCTGTTGTTTGTTCCTGTAATCTTAGACAGGAGCATTTCGTTGTATTCTTCCCGATAGTGGTCCAGTCCATCTTCCTTCATTGGAAGCAGGATTGATTTTTCAAATTCTTCTTTATTGATTCTCCGGTTATTGATGGTAATTTTGGCAGAAATGCCGGAATCCAGTGAATTTAAGAGTTCGGAATAATCCAGAAACATTTCTGTCTTATTGTCCTTACTCGCAATATAATAGTTGATATCTGTAAAACGATATGTTTTTGAGAATTTCGTTCCCTGTTGAAAAATTCCATCCGGCCAGATTCGCTGGATGGGAATTGCCTGTTGGACTGATTTCGGAACTTTGAAGCGTTCCTTATCCATCCGAAGTGCCTGACTTAAGGTTTTAATCAAAGGCATCACTCCTTCCCTTGCGTTTCTTTCTCTGTTTTGCTTCTGCTCTTTGCTCCCGCTCTTTTATGATTTCCGCTCCATCCTTTTGATTCTTTTCTCCCAGCGAGATGGTCTCCTGCATGCAGGAGTAGTGGATATCTTCCGACTGAAACACCAGTTTCTTCGGATACAGCAATTCGGATTTGATCACTGCCCATAAAAACTGTTCGGCTGTCATACCATGATATTTGAAAAAGCCACAGGCAGCAAATGGAGTAGCACCAAGCACACACAGCCATCCGGTTATTTCCTGTCCGGTAATTTCACGCATTCCAAAGTAAATTCCGATTGCTGTAAGAATCGCAAGAACAGAACACACACATTGTCTCAGGTCCAGTCCCATAAACATGGATTCCTGATAGTCCCGGATTTCTTTATTCATCTTGACTTCCATAACTTATCGCTCCTTTCCTCTGCTTTGTTTCTTCGTTTTCTGTGGTTTTTCTTTCGGTACTTCTATCCCGGCAAATCTACAGTGTTCTGCAACGCCTTCCGGATCAAATTCCGCAAGTCTTGCTAGATCAAACGCTACCTTCTGATAGGTTGCATATCCTGATCTTCCTGTTTCATTCAACACTTTTCCTAGTTTATGTTCCTTGATAAAATGAAGCATATCCTTGGTAAAATCTCCTGTTATAAAAGCCTCATTTGGCTCTAAGAACTGATAGGGCAGATTAATGGTTACATCTCCAAAATCTTCCCATTCTCTCCCTTCCTTATGGCAGAGTCCTACATATAAATTTCCATTGTTCCGATAAGAGCTCACTCGTATTGCTACTGTCTCACGTCCAAATTCCCAGTTATATCTTAATGTTTTCTTTATATCCATATTTTTAACCTCCAAGTCCCATCATTTCTCTGACAATACGGTCAGATGCCTTAATTGCTCCAACCAGCACCAGTAAATTAAATACCAGTTCTCCGACATAGTTCCACACGATTGTAACTGCACTCAACTCCGTATCTCCGACAGCCGGAGGGCTTGCTGCATAAGCAGAAAAGATAATACATGCCAGTGCAATAATTGCCCCTTCCAGACATACGCCTACATAAGAACGGATAAAGTTCTTTCCAATGGACTGCGTGGGTTCTCCTGCAAATGAGGAAATCGGAATCGGGGCGATTGCCGTATACATATAGATTTTGAACATTCTGCCATACACTGTCAGGATCATTACAAATGACAATACAGTGATCAGCAGACTGCCAAGCAGTGTAACAATCCACAACGGAATGGATTCCAGCATTCCCACGCTCTCAATCTTATCTACAATCTCCGTTGGCAGTTCCGTCACGCTTCCTGCCATACTGGAGCCACTCATTACGGTTGTCACGATTCCCTGCACAATGGAAAACAGTGCCTGCATAAGTTCCATCCCGTATGTAATTGCTCCCTGAGCAAGTGCAAACCGGATAAATGCTTTTAGCACATGTTCCGGCTTTTTCAGATCTGTAAAACTGCCACACGTTTTAATGATTCCGGCTGCGAAAAATAATACCAGTAATCCATAAGCAATGGCTGTCAGTGCATCATTAATATTTACCATAATCCGCCAGATGCCGCCGCCCTTAAAAGTTGCCGGATTTTCGGTCAGCAGAGTCCACAGTTCTGCCATCTTTTCACTCCATGTGGATAGTGCTGAGTTTAGATTCTGTACAATCCAGTTATCACTCAAAAACTCTCACCTCCTTAAACATATTTTTGAATACAGGAGTACCTTCCGGCACTCCTGCTGTTTCCTGATATATTTTTTCAAAGAGGCTTACGCCATAATCAAATCGAGGATTTCTTTGGCGAACGTAATAATTACCCCTCCGGCCAGTGTCAGAAATCCATTTGCCCTCTGGCTTGGATCATGGCTTTTTAAAGACAGACCAACCTGCACAACACCAAATCCAAGCAAAATCAAACCGATCGCACGAATCAGAGAAAAAATAAAGGTAGACAGGTTATTGATAACGGACAACGGATCTCCGGCTGCGAATGCGGTCGTTGCTCCAACCGTTACGGTCAGTACCAGTGCCATATAAAGGCTCATCCACTTTTTCTGTTTTCTCCCCATCGGCATCGGGGTTATCATTTTTTCAGTTGTATTCTTTTTTGTTCTATTTTTTTCTCCTGTGAGAAGTTTCTTCAATACACATCACTCCAATCCATCAAAAAACTGCTATTCACCAAGGATGTCCTCGGTAGACAGCAGTTCGTAATCGTCTAATCTGTTAATGTCAATCTTTAGGTCGTCGTGAGCCAGTGGTGTTTTCGCATAATCATAAGGCGATGCACCACCGTCCTCTGTGTATCTGAAATTCACATGCTTTTTTAAATCATATTTATCGTCCATGATCGGACGCTCCCCACGAATAAACAAAATCGCTTTGCGGTTATCTAAAAGCCGTATTTCATCCGGTGTTAAAAGTTCCCTTCCTGTCTGCTGATAATTCACCGAATAGCTGCCGCTACGCCCTTTTGTCTGTCCGTAGGTATTGGTATCCAATGTCTCTTTTCCCAATAATTCCGAGACATACTTATGTCCTTCTTTTTCATTTCCACCCAGATATAAAAATTCATCGCAGTTGCCGATCAGACTCTCATACGAGTCTTTAAATAAGGCTTTCATCTGTGCAATGTTCTGGATGATGATACTGCAGGAAATCCCTCTGGACCGCATGGTTGCCAGAATCTTGTCAAAATCATCCGGCAAGGCTACGTTTGGCCATTCATCCATAATGCAGTGTACCGGAATCGGAAGCCTTCCTCCGTACTTCCGATCTGCCACATAATACAGTGTCTGAAACAGATTACTGTAAATCATGCCGACCAGATAATTCATGCTGGTGTCTGCATCCGGAATACAGCAAAACAGTGCTACTTTTTTCTCCCCAATACTGTATAAGTCCAGTTCGTCCGTACAGGTCAGGTTGGCGATTTGTTTCAGATTGAACGCTGCCAGACGGACACCAACCGATATCAAAATAGACTTTGCGGTCTTTCCGGCCGCCTGCTTATAAATGGCATACTGCTTGACCGCAATACTCTCTGGGTCCCGCATTTCCAGTCTTTCAAACAAAATGTCCAATGGTGACTGGTAATCCTCATCATCTTCTTTGACCTGTGCGCTTCCAAGCATTTCCATAATCATCGGGAAGTTCTGTTCTTCCGGTGGAGCTTCATGCAGTAAATACAGCATAAGTGCCTGTAAAAGTGCAGTCTCTGACTTTTCCCAGAACGGGTCCGAGCTTTGTGCACCTTTCGGTGTCGTGTTGCGGATCAGGTTGTTAATTAGTTTCAGCACATCCTTGTCATCCCGGACATACGCAAACGGATTATAACACCAGGAAGTCTCCGGATTGATCAAATCAAAAACCCGGACTTCATATCCATTCCGTTCCAGAACACCTCCTGTTTTGCGCAGAAGTTCCGCTTTCGGATCTGTGATCACCATCGAGCAGTTGCACTGCATGATGTTCGGAATCGCATAGGTCCGGCTCTTTCCTGCCCCGGAACCTCCGACTACCAGCACATTTAAATTTCGTTTATGCTTATATCCATCCAGTCCCATGCGGAAATGCTGTGTCAGAAGCAGATTATTCGTGTACTGCTTTTCGCAGTAACGTCTGCAGATTTCGGACACGTTGCCCCATTTTGCGGAACCATGTTCCACGCCTCTTCTATAATTTCTTTTTTGGGATTCATAAATACCAATGCCTAAGAAATAGGCTGCTGTGAATATCAGAATACATTTGAACGTATACGGTGTATACGTGATAAAAAACGGCTGTTCGAGTTTTTCGCTCAGCGTTTCTAAGATTTGAATAAAATTCTTATCCGGTGTAATGGCACAAGCGGTAATCGCTGCCGCCCACCAGACAAATGGCAGAAAGACAAGATACAGAACCCAGTCCTGCTTTTTTGTACTTATCTCTGCAAGTCAGATTCTCTTTTCTTGCGTGGCTTTTCTTCTGGATGTCCCTGTCCTTCTTTCTTATGAAAGGAATCCACTCCCGGTATCAGTGAGAGACTTCTGCCGTTGTCCCACTTAACACCAAGCTGGCCTGCATCATCCACATACTGCACAGTTCCTTCCAGTCCCTGCGGCATACCCGCTTCTCCATCCATCGAATTCAGACAGATTCTTGTTCCTGCCGGATACTGTTCTCTAAGTCTTGCCACTTTTTCTCTTGAATAAATGACCAATCAACCACTCCTTTCTCTACCAGAACATGTGTCTGCTAGTATTCGGTTTTGCAACCTGAATAATAACTTTATCTATTCCATCACTGTATCTTACGGCTGCAAGATATTTACTTCTGAGTCTGTTCAGTGCCTTACGGATCTGCCTTTGTTCCCCGGCTGTAATCTGCAGTCGTTTCTGAGCGAGGTCGTATTCACTTACTTTTTTCAGAAGAGCTTTCGTTTCTTCCAAACATTCATCCTGCTCACTCTGCGCCTGTAGCTCATCATTCAGTGCCACCACGAACATATTTTTCATAATGTTATCCTTCTTCAAATAGTATTTTGTCATCTGGCTGACCTCCTTTTTTGTTACACCAACCATATCACAAGACCTCCGTAATAGCTACTCCAACCGTCCAACTTTTTCACTTTTATCGTTCCGGCTGGTTCTTTGCTTTTTTCTCTTTTCCAGATGCTTTTTCATCCTTGGTTTCCGGTGTTTTTACAGGGTCTCCGATTGCGAACTCATCGGTTACATACTCCTGTTCCTTTGCACCAAAATTCCGTTCGATATGGTTTCGGATACTATAGGAAGCCTGACGGACATCATTTAAAAAGTCTCTCAGTTCCTGTGGATCTTTCTTTCCACATTCATTTCTCTGTGCAATATACTCCAGATTGAATCCGGTAACATCCACACCATAACGTTTCGCAATCACATAGGCTGCACAATAAGCCTGTGCACTGACTTTCTGTCGGCTGTAGGTTCCGGTATGCTGGTCCAGTGCTGCACACGCCAGTTCTCTGTTCAGTGCATGGAATGTCGTTACTTCACTCATTCCGTTGCGGATATAAATGGTACGGTATCTCGGATTGTACTGGGCCTGCACTTTGTCTGGCAGATCATCCTCAATCTGCACACGTACCGACTGGTCTTTTAAGACAGTTCCTATCAGTTCTGTCAGACTTCGCTGAGGGCGTTCTTCCAATGGCTTTCCAGACATCTGACTGATGTCAAATCCTTTTCCAATCGTATACCCTCTCCGCATTTCTCCGTCTTTTTCGTATTCAGTGGAAATCATATAAGTAATGCCATGTTCCCCGACTTTGACCGAACGGTGTTCTTCTCTCCAGCGTTCATAAGACCTTACCACCTTAAAATCTGGATGCTGTCCGTAAATCAAAAGCAGATTCGGTGTTCTCTGGGTATTACACTCTGCCATAAAGTCCAGAAAGCCTTTCAGTTTTTCTCCATCCTGAAAAACTCCCTGTGCCTGTGAATCTACTTCAGCCCATACCTCTTCTCTTTCCTGCTGTTTTTTGGCTGCATATTCTTCTTTCGTCAATTTCTGTTCAGGAACCTGCTGTTCTTCCGTTCCCCCTGAAATCATATCTGTTAAATCCATATACATTACCTGCCTTTCGTTTTCATATTCTTACGTTTCTTCCGGCTCTCTCTGGCATTTTTCCGTCTGTCCGGCCTCTTACGTTTCTCTTCCTGTTCCTTGCGGATATCTCCGAGTTCTTTCCGCACAGATGGTTTTTCATTCTTTTCTTTCCAGCTAATTTCCCGATCGGAAGAAGTATTTCTGTTGCGCGAGAAAGGTTCGGATGGATTCTTTTCTTCCCCCTCCTGCGCCTGTGTAAAATTTCCTTCCGGGAAAGCCTCATCCCCGATCTGGAACATTTCTTCCGCATCGTCCAGTTCAAATTCTATCTTGCCTTCCGGCAGGACAACGGTCTCTGTCCGTACATTCTCCCCGGTTTCTTTTTCCATCTGGTTTTCTGCCTTTTCCGGTGCAGTCTCTTTTTCCACTGCTTCCGTAACCATAGAGCCTGATTCTGCTTTTACAAAATCCAGATTCATCCGGTCTAATACCCGATTCATCTTCGCTGCATCATCTGCAAATACCATGACCTCTGTCTGGTCCGGATTCACCTTATCTTTGATGACTACATATAAGATACCTCTCGCCTTGGCTTCTTTTGCAAATTCTTTTAAACGGTCACCCGGAACGGTAAAAAATTTCATCGGGCGCTGTTCCTTTAACATTCTGGTAAGTCTTGTTTTCCCTCTTGTCTTTTTCTGGTCCTTCAAGGCGGCAGCAATAAAGACTGCCACATGCTTTGCTACATTCCCGGTGATCTTCAGCGAATACTCCATCCCTTCCAGACTGTACCGTACCACCTGATCTGCCGGTTCTGCTCCGTAATTCATACTTATCTCATCTCCTGACTTTTCTGCATTCTTTCTTTATCTTCCACACGTTTTTCATTCTGGCTCTGTTCTTCCGCTTCCTGAAGTCTCGCTTCGATTTCCAAGGAATGTTTCTCAATCTGAACGGTCATACGAACTTCCTTACGGAGTCGCTTCAATTCCTCATTGATTTCGGACAATCGTTCTTCCCCAGTCTCCCTGCCCCCATTCCGATACAATCTTCTGCGTTCTTTCATAAGTTCCGCAATCTGCTTTTGCAATGGCTCTCGGTACGCGGCAAGCTGCTCTCTGGTTATGATGTCATGTTTCAGTAGAAATTCAATCTGTTCAATCCTGCGGTCCAGTTTCCGGATATCCTCTCTGACAGCGTATGGACTCCTTTTCGGTCTTTTTGGCAGTACCCCCATTTGATATAAATAGGAATAATACAGTGCCTGAATCCCGGTCAGTTTCTTTTTGGGATGAATCTGTACTGCCTTTTGATAGACTCGTTTCACCTTTGGCTGTAGTATCTGCCCACGTATTTCCTCTTCGGAATAGTTTTTTCCGAGAGAACGCAGACGGATATACCGCTCCATTCCCGGAGCTTTTAAAGAAATGTATTTCCTGTTCAGTTTCCATGTATAACCCCGCTTTTCCATCTCTTTTAGGAATTGTAACCAGGAGTAGCTTTCCTGTACCGATTCCCTGATATCCAAACGGATCGCCATTCTCCATGTCGGTTTTCCTTCCTGTTCTGCTTTCCACTGTACATAAGGGATTGATTTTTTCTGATTGGATTCAATGATAGACAGACCATATTTTCTGCACAGGTCATCGGAAATCTTACGGATCTCCGTATAATAACTCTTAGCATTACTATGGTACTTATGTCCGTCCACCATGCTTACAGAATTCCAGACAATATGATTATGATAGTGTCTGGTATTAAGATGTGTTGTTATGACTACTTCAAACTGTCCTTTTAAGAGCCGGTCTGCCAGTTCCTGCCCGATGAGATGTGCCAGTTCCGGTGTCACCTCACCTTCTGCAAAACTCTGTACCAGATGGTATCCTTCCACACCGCCCATCTTATGGAATCTCTTTTTCGTTGTCAGCATATCTTCATACGCATTTTCATTGGTGCATCCGATGGTATCTTCGAAGACCGCTTGTTCCGTCTTTGTCCGGTTCATGGCATAATCAATGGCAGCCTCCAGAGAGTCTGCTTTCTGTGTGGTTTTTTCTTTGTCTTTCACATATTCGATGGAACGGTCCAGGCGGTGGACGGGGATAACACTTGTATAAGCCATCTGTCATTACCACTCTTCCTTTACCAGATGCCATGTCTCTTTGGTAAGCCGGAGCATTTCCTGTACACTCTGCTCACTTGCCATTCCCGAAGCATTCGCAACATGGGCAAGCTGGTTCGCATTATTGCACAGACCCGCTATCTTCCTAAGCAGTTCCGGGTGATGTTCACAAGGTTTTGCGTGTACCTGTGCTCCTAAGATCAGCGAACGCATAAACTCTTCCCGACTCAGTCCGCTTTTTTCCACCTGTTCCTCCAATTCCCTGAGTTCCCTTGCATTTAACCGCACCGGGATCACATGGTTTCGTTTTCGCATTGCATCACCGTCCCTTCTCTTTTCTCTTTCATCATATCGCCAAGCTCCTCATCGGATTTTTTCGCTGCAACCATGCAACAGGTCACTATCACTCCTATAAATCCTCCGCTCATCAATGCGATTACAATCATTACTCCATTTCTTAACATGACTTGATCCTTCCTTTCCATTTCCGTCTGTGTCCGGGGGATTGGGGTTCTCCCCAAAGTGCGTTTGGATATCCAAACGCTATGCTTGCAATACGAGTACCACCAGTTTCTGTAGCACTGGATTGACTCGATTCTGATTTATTTTGATTCTTTTATCTGTACCAATCCATCAAGTGTCGTACAAATGATATGGAGTCTGTCTGCCATACTGATTTCGGTATTCATTGTTCCTGTCACTTCTTTTCCACATACGACTACCATCCGGCATCTCCGTAAAAGGATATGTGACATTCTTCCATATCCCTGCATATCTTCTGCATCGGACTCTTCCAAGAATGGTGAGAATACAAATCTCGGACAGATTGGTACATACCCAAGTTCATAGATTTTTCTGCAATATTTCTGCACTTTTACCCGGCTTTCTTCTGCTGAACAGCACACATAAGCCAGCGCCTGTTCCATACGCTCCATCTCCTTCCTGCATCCAGTTGGATGCCATGCATTTTCTCTATAAAAAACAAGATGTCCAATTGGACATCCCGGCTACTTTTCATCCTCTTTCTGCTCTGCTTCTAATGCAATTCTCACTCTGTCACTTCCCAGTTTGTAGTAGGCATCTGTTACCTCAATTCCCACTGCACGATAACCTGTCATAACCGCTGCAAGGACAGTCGTTCCTGCCCCGGCAAACGGGTCCAGGATCAGACCTCCCGGTTCGCAAATCTGGATGACATCTTTCATAAGCTGCAACGGCTTCTCTGTCACATGAATCCGGTTCTGCGGATTTCCATATCGGAAGACGCCCGGCAGACAAGATACTGGACGGTTGATTGGCATCGGTCCGTTACTGCCCCACACAATGTATTCAGCCTGCTGGCGGAAACGGCCTTTCTGTGGACGGGAGTTTCCCTTATCCCACACCGCTGTTCCTCGCCAAATCCATCCTGCCCACTGCAATGCATCGGTAATCGATGGATACTGACGCCAGTCAATGAACAGACAGATCGGAGCTCCTTTCTTGCAGGCTTTCCGCACATCGTAAAGCCACTCGGCCATCCAGTGAGTCCATGATCTCTGATCTTTATTGTCCCCATCAAAATCCGGAAGTGCATTTGCAGCACTCATACTGCTGTATTTCTGGTTTGTAGTACGATTTCTTTCATTCTGCTTTGTTCCACCGGACGCATACGGTGGATCGGTAATGACTGCATCAAAGATTCCCGGCTGGAATGCTTTGACCAGTTTTAATGTATCTCCATGTAATATTCTCCAGTTTTCCCCTTCGGCATATTCCTCTGGGTATGTTCCCTCTTTCATAAGTTCTTCCAAACTCAGGCCATTTGTCATAGGCATCATCCTTTCTTTTCTCAGCGTTCCGGCTGATTTTTCTTCTTTGTCTTTTTATTTTCTTTTGGTGGTGGACTCAACTCGGTTTCCACATATTCACTGATAATCAAAAGTGCTTTGTAATAGTCCCCACTTTCCAATACCCTTTTACACATTTCTTTTGCTTCTGCTGTCTGTTTATTCTTTTTCAAAATAGTTGAGGCATCGCCCATAATGGAAAAAATATTCCCATTATGTCCAAGGAGCTGTAACTTGGGACGTTGTTTCTCAGGCTTTGTCGGAATCTGCTCTGTTTTCTTCTCATACATTTTCGGCTGTTCTATATCAGGATGCCAAAAATGCACATTCAGCGTTCCTCCATCTACCTTGATATCCCTCTGCTCAAATCCTTCACCCCAACCGTCACTGTACTGTCCTGTAATGTATTCAGTGAATTCCTGTAGTTCTTCCTGACTTAAAAGTTCATTTAATTCCAGTTTGGTACATCCGTACAGGATTCCGTCTTTGTTTTCTATCGTAACAACTGCACTTTGTATCTTTCCCTGAATGGACTCACTTCCCTCAAAATACTGCATGAGATCATCTTCCCCATAGCGTTTCAGTTCTTCTCGGATGACTTCTTCATAATCGGCAAGTTCTGTTCCATCTAACGGCATTCCATATTCACCACTCTCCGACCAATCTTCTTCCCATTCGGATTCTTCTGAATAAAGATTTCCAGTCAGCTCTGTCAACAGATGTATGTGTATCGTTCCTTTTTCTTCCATTCTCTATCACCTTCTTTCTAATGGTCTGTCCCTGCATTTATTTGCCTGCTTTTTTTCTTTCGCAAGGTCTGCATAATCTGCCCCTTCTTTTTCCGGCAGATTGCAAATAATCTGATACGTTCCCTCGTAATGCTTTTTCATCTGTTCTTTCGCCCATCTCCCTGCAAAGTCATTATCGGTACAGATTTCAATTTCTTTGATTTCCGGATGATTCTTCAGAAATTCTTCCAGTGCGTCCGGCGGCTTTTTAAAACGTTCACTCTGTATCTGTGCGTTTTCTTTCGGAGCAGCGATTCCCCCAAGGGAAAGACGATATTTATCCCTATTTCCCTCTTCCAGTGTCATGTGTGCCAATGCATCAATACACGCTTCATATACGGCAACTCGCTTTGTTTCTCTTTCAGGTGGAATGCAAAAGCTGTACTTTTTTTCACTCCCGGTCTGCTCCATCTTGAATCCCTTCCCGTTTTTTTCATAGATTCCTCGCAGGAATGCATATCTTGCTTTTCTGGATTCATCTTTCCCAACAAAAACAGCGTTATGGTACGGGACACTTTCATAAAGGATTTCATGTGAAATACAATATGTGATCACTTCATCGCTGATTCCTCTGTGGTTTAAATAAGCCCTGATTCGTCTGCAATTACAATACCTCTCCGGCAACTTAAATGGCAGTTTTTCCCTTTCCACAGCCTGTGTCGGAATAAAAGACGGACTCTCTTCGCACAACAGTTTTACGGCATCTGTAAATTTCATTCCATCTACTTCAATCAGGAACCGCAGTGCGGACACGCCACCGATATCTCTAGATTTCCAATGCCATTTGCTGGACAGTTCATTGATTTTAAAACTGTCATGATCCGTCAACTGCCATTCATTTCTAGTCCTTGTCTTTTGCAGCCGCTGTGCCTGATGCGTTCGCAAATACTCATACGCAGTCATATTTTTTGCTGCCTGAATCTCTTCTTCCGTTACCCAGGGCATTACAGAATTACGTCCTGAAGAGCCAGTACCTTATCCGTCCGCTCCCAAGGAAACTCCTTTCTTCCAAAATGACCAAAAACTGCCGTCTGACGGAAAATCGGACGATTCAGTCGAAGGGATTCCATGATCTGAACGGGTGTCACTCCAAACACCAGTGGGATTGCTGCCGCCAGACAATCATCCGCACACACTTTTCCTGTACCAAAGGTGTCTACCTCAATCATAACCGGCTCTGCTACTCCGATTGCATAAGCCAAAGACACCTGACACTTGCTTGCAAACTCAGCAGCTACTATATTTTTGGCGATATACCTTGCCATATAAGCTGCCGAACGGTCTACTTTCGAACAGTCTTTTCCCGAAAATGCACCGCCGCCATGCGGAACCATACTGCCATAAGTATCCACCATCAGCTTTCTTCCGGTCAGTCCGGTATCTGCATCAAATCCTCCGCACACAAATTTTCCTGACGGATTGATCAGAATCTTCGTATCCTCATCCGGCGGCAGTAATCTGAGTGCTGAGCGAAGCACTTTCTCTCTGATCTCGGCATCTAACTTCTTCAGGTTCTTTTCTGCACCATGCTGGCAGGAAACAACAACACTTTCCAGTCTCACTGGTTTTCCATCTTCATATTCTACGGTTACCTGTGCTTTTCCATCCGAAAAGATATCTTTGATATATCCGCTTCTTCTGCAAGCCGAAAGTTCACGTGTGATCCGGTGTGCCAGAACAGTCGGCATTGGCATAAGCTGCGGAGTATCATCACACGCATATCCGACCATAACACCCTGATCTCCAGCTCCCCTGCTTCTATCTCTTAATTTTGCGCCGATATTATCCCGAAATTCTTTCGACACACTCACTGCTTTCGCAATATCTGGACTCTGCTGGTGTACAAACGTATCCATTTCTATCCCATCTGTACAATATCCACACTCTTCTAAAACTTTTCGGATCACATCAAACACTGGTGGTTCATATCCGCTGGTGATTTCTCCTGCTACAAACACATTTCCTCTTGTAGCAAGGACTTCACACGCCACTCTCGAAGATGGATCGTAACGCAGACATTCATCTAAGATTGCATCTGCTATCTGATCGCATACTTTATCCGGGTGTCCTTCTGTTACTGATTCTGCTGTATAAAAACGTCTCATCTTTCTTCTCCTTATCTACAGACAGGGCAGGCGCTGCCTTATGCACATCTCCTGCCCTGTCAGATTGGTTTATCCTGTAATTTTTATTTTATTTTACTTCTGTTTCTTCTTTGTTGTCTGTCATTTTTGACTTCTTTCTGCGGTATACAGTCACTCCTGTAGCTGTTCCTGCAGATGCCAGTGCAAGCAGAACAAACGGCCATACTTTCTGGTTATCACCTGTTTTTGGTGCATTTGTTTTCTCCGGTGTTCTGGCATCTTTCATTTCTACTTTCTGGACTTCCATTGTATCTTTCAATGTGAATGTAACATCTTCCGCAATCTCGTAACCATCCGGCGCTGTGATCTCACGCAGAGTAAGTTCTTCATTGACCGGGAGCTTTGCAACGGAATGTGGCTTTCCATCCGTAATCCACTCTTCCAAAACAGTTCCGTCTTTGCGGATGATCTGAAGCTTTGCCCCTTCCAGTTCTTTCCCTGTACTAATGTCTGTTTTGGAAATTTCCACTTTGGAATATTCGTCTTTCATCTCAACCTTTGTCACACTGCCATCTTCTTTGACTTCAAACGTCACATCGCTGGCAGACACATAACCATCTTCATAAGGAGCCAGTTCTTCATGTAAGGTATAACTTCCTTCCGGCAGTCCGTAAATGACATGTTCTTCCTTCGTACTGATCCACTCTTCCAAAACAGTTCCGTCTTTATCAATGACCTGCAGTTTTGCTCCTTCCAGCTCATTTCCGGTTGTTGCATCTGTTTTGGTAATACGTGTTTCTGTCGGCTGATTCTCAACTTCTTTGTTCAGTTCAATCTTTGCAAGATTCTGATTTTCATAGGTTGCATCTACATTCCATACTTCTTCATTTGGAAGATATCCGGCTTTTCTGACTTCCTCTTTGACATAGTATTTTCCATGTGGAAGATCACTGTCGAAAGTAAGTGTTCCCTTTGTATCTGTTGCTTTCTTTTCCAGCAGGGTATCTTTCTCTACGAGAACCTCTCCCTGATTAGAAAGAATATCTTCCGCAGCATACAGTCCAAAAATAACACCTTCCAGCTTTTCTCCTGTGACAGAATCTTTCTTTTCTACCGATACGGAAACTTTCTGTCTTTCATTTTTATAGGTAACGCCTTCATAAACAACTGCCTGTGTATCATCCTCTGCTGTCAGGGTAAATTCTTTCTGTTCTGTATTCAGGACAAAATTCTCTCCTGCTACAACCTCTTTCAGATAATACGTTCCCAGTGGCAGATTGTAGATAACTGCTGTTCCATTTTCATCTGTAGTCAGTTTGGCTACCAGGTCATCTTTCTCATAACGGACAACTGGATTTCCTTCTTCGTCCTTTGCTCCGTCCGGTGAATAGATGGTATCTTTGGCATATACTTCAAACTGGGCACCTTCTACTCCGGTTTCTTCATATTTAAAGTCTTTATAGATACCTGTTTCTTCTTTACCAGATACAGCATTTCTTACTTTAGAGACCAGTGCTTTTACTTTTGCCAGAACAGAATCTCCTGTTACTTCGGTAAGCTGTTCTCCCTTTTTCGTCAGGAGCAGGCTTCCTACCTGTTCATCGTTTTTCTGTTCTACCTCTACAATCGCTGCTCCTGTATCTGGATCAATCTGATGTGCAGTGTTTGAGGATACTGTAATTACAATACCGCTCTGTGGATTTTCTTTATATGTTCCTTTTGTAGTCTGCTCTAATGGTGAAATAATCGTTGTTCCATCATACAGGGACTCTTCGCTTCCCTGTCTTACAAATCCTTCCGGTGCTTTCACTTCTTCGATTCGGTAGGTAGAGCACTTCAGTTCCTGTGGTGTGATCAGATATCCTTCCTCGTTTGTTTCGAATACACTGATCTTTTCTTTCTTCGGATACTGAACAACCTGTTCCACATATTTCTTATTTGTCACATCGTAAATCTTATAAGATGCTCCGGCCTTTAAAACCGTATTTCCAGTCTGTGCATCCTTCTTTACAATTTTCAACAAGAATTCAAACGGACGGTCATCAAATACTCTCCACTGCATTGGTTCTCTGCTGTCATTTTCCACATTTACAACAAATGGATCAATGGTTTTCAGATTCTCCGGGGTAGTGCTTTCCACTACAACATAACTTCCATACGGCAGTTCCGGGCTGACTGCATATCCTTTTGTATCCGTGATCAGTTCCGGCACTGGTACAGCTGTTCCATTCTCATAGGTGACTGCCACCTGCTCTTTGCTGAAGTCATAATTCTTGAAATCACTTGCCGTGTAGCTTTCTCCATTGGACGGTTTCAGTTTCCCATTTTTCACCTGTGTCAGGTCGCTGATCAGATATACCTTAAATCCTGCGCCTGCAACCAGGTCTGTTTCTGTCTGCTCTCCATCTTCACTGACTTTGATCAACTGGAATGCCTGTTTCTTTACCTGCTCTTTTACCGTAAGCTCTCTTGTCACTTCTGCAACATCCTGACCTTCATAAGTTACGGATACTTCATATTTTGTAGTATCCAGTGTATATCCTTCCGGTGGAGTGATTTCTTTTACATACATTTCTCCAAGGTATAATTCTGAAAACTCCAGTGTTCCATCATCTCCGATGACTCCCTGCGCGATCAGGCTGTCCTGTTTATACAGAACCCCTGTTGTGCCATCCGGATGCACGATATCTTCTTTGGCATACAGACCATACACAGCACCTCGAAGAGCGCCGTCTCCCTGTGGCTGGAATGCAAATGTTTCCTTATCAATCTTTGCAATCTTTACTTTTCCAGTGACCCTCTCATCCGTTGCTGTTACCGTCAATGTCTTACCGGCTGCAACATCCACTTGATAGACTTCCTGATTCCGTTTATATCCGGTCGGTGCAGTCACTTCTTTTACATACACAGTTTTGAGTGCGGCATCAAAATAATCGCTGACTGCTTTTCCGTCTGTTCCGGTTGCAGTCATCGTCATTAGCAGATTTTCGCACTTCTTATCGGTGTAAATACCGTAAACTGCTCCAGATAGTGGGTTCTGTGTATTGATATCTTTCTTCGTCAACTCAATGCGTGTCATATTCAGCCACTGTACACTGAAACTTACCGGAGCTGCTGTTTCGCTTTCAAATACACCGATATCCTGCTTGGAATCTCCGGTTGTCAGCACCAGCGTTCTCCATGTCTTTCCGACAGAACCATATAAGCTGCCGGAAGCATAACTGCCTGTCAGTAATAAATCCGCAGACAGATAGAATGTATCTCCACCATAAATCTGGATTTTTCCATTTGTAACACTTGTTCCTTTAGAAAGATTATGTGCAGTCACATTTTCCGGCACACTGAGTGTCACATAGTTTCTGTGATCTCCAGACAGTGTGATATTTGGTGTTTTCTGGATGTTTCCATCCCGTACTGCATTCAGCTTTGTGCTTGAAAAGCTCAGTTCACCTTTTGGCGGTTCTTCCTGTCCGAACAGATAATTGATATATGCGATAACCCCTGCATTTACAAGGTCATTATAATTACATCCGGTAAATCCGGCTTCTCCTGCGTAAGCGTAGCTGGCTGCAATATGCGTATACACATACTTTTCATCCTCTGATTTCCCGGACAGATAACTTCCTGTCAGATCTCCTGCCCCGCCATAGCCATAGTAAAGGACTTTCTGCAGATTCTTGTTACTGTCCAATACCTGTGCCACATAACTTCCACTCGGTGGGGATGCTTTCTGAGACTGGAGACAGTATGCGATCTTTCCGTTTACGGTAAACAGACAAGTAAGATAATTTCCAAGATAACTTGGATAATAGATCGTTCTTCCTTTTGTCAGTGTGACTGTTGAACCGCTGCTTGTGGCTCTTTCAGCCGCAGACAGTACCATGACATTTCCTTCTTCAATATCCTCTTTGAATTCTTCGATTGCCTGTGCAGATGCATCTTCCCCGGATGCCTCGATTTCTACATCGGTATAGTTCTGCACAGGCGAGTCCGAATCATCTTCAGATTTTGTATCTGATTTTTGCTTTTCCCCACCATTGTCCTGTGCATGTGCCTGACCTTCCGTATCCGTCAGGATCACCTTTCGGCTGATGATGTAGCTGTCACTCTGATCCTTTGGTACAACCATGTAAGAGGCAATATATGTTCCTGCTTTGTCCGGATGGTATTCCCCACCATTTTCATCTTGGATGCTGATAAGCGTAACATCCTCTTTTTCTGCATCATAATGGATTCCTTCCATACTGGTTTCCGCTGCAAATGTTTCATCCGAAATCTCTTTCGTGATATCGTCTGCCGTAACTGCCTTTTCTTTCTGACTCGTAACCGCCTGTTCGGATGCCTGTACCTCCTGCCCCACATCCGTCTGTTCGGCAGCAAACGCATTGGCACTACTTAAGGTACTGACGCCCATCAGGACAGCCAGTCCAAAGGCTGCGATTCTGGTTTTTAAATTCTTCACCTTCATGTGTGTTTCCTTTCTGATAATAAATACATTGTTCACTAAAATACCGCAGAAGGCTCTCCCTCTGCGGTAACATTTATCTTGTATATTGCTTTTCTGCTTTTTTCATTTCCTGTCTGGTGCGTTTTACTGCATCCATCACTGCCTTTGTCGGCAAATCATTTTCCAGACATCCTTCCAGAATTCCATCCAGATAAAATTTCGATGGTCTTGCCGGAACATCCTTATGAGGGGAGTTCATCGTGTATACGAATACTTCCCTTGCAGTTCCAGCCTGATCCTTTACCTGAATGGTTTCTTTCCCATAAAAATTCGGAAATCCTTCATAAAAATCCAGATTCTTTTCACAAGCTTCTGTGATCTTCCATAAGACTCCATCCACATAGCTTCCTTTTTCCGGAAGCACAGTTGCAACGCCATTTCCCGGAGCTCTGCCACGGAATGCCAGCCGGTAATCTTCCAGCCGGACATTTCCAACCACTTCAGCATCCGGACAGCGGAATCTCATCTGCCCCAGGTTCATGTTACTGCCATATGCAAAATAATATCTCTCTTCTATTTTTCTCACCTCGATCTGACGTCTTCCGTCCTTTGTTTTTTCTTCAGGCACTCATACGTGCTTTTGTCGTATCTCCATGCCAGATCACCTTCCAGATTTGCCAGCAGATGTTTCCGTACATTTTTATATTCTTCTCCGATTAATCCGAGCCGCAACAAAAACGTTCGGAATGTAAACGCCGGGTTTTCTGAGATCGGTGTCTTTTTCATCTGGGTGGATCTCTGATTGATCGCCTGTGCGGAAATCGCAAGTGCCAGTGTAATGTTCGCTCTTACCTTTCCTGCATGTAGTGTGCTTTCAAAACAGCGCCATTCCAAAGTTCCCTTGGAAAACACAGCATGAAGATTTAGAGCATAATAACGGGTATGATCATAATGGGTATGACTTCCATCCCTGCCTCCATACCAGACATTTCTTACCCGGTCCATAGTGATTGATCTATTTGGTATTTTTCGGATTTTCTCCAATACATCCGGTCGCACCCTCTGGCAATAACTATTTGCTCTTCTTTCCTGCACTTTTAATGCTTTGAACAGGATATCTTCCTTTGCGTACATAATGGTTAGCGCATTTTTCAGACTCTGCGGTGTATGGTTCGCCGCATCTACATGAACATGCTGACCACAGGACTCATTTACAAAACCTCCATGCTGTCGCAGACAGCGTACTACTTCCTGTAACTTTCCCATTTCATCATAGGATAATTTCGGAGATACCATTTCTGTTGAATATTCTCCACTTGCATCTACAATTCGACCGTATACTTTCCGTTGTGTATAAATGCTTCCATCAGACATAAATTTCCACTTTTTTCCTTCCAAATCTATTACTGACCAGATTCCGTAAGTAGTACCGTCATAATATGCTTCTGTTCCAAACATTTCAGCAACAACTTCCGCAGCACGTTGTCTGGTAATTCCTGTCATCTCGATTTCTGTGCCAAAGAACTGATCTTTTATGTCGATCATTCCTAATGGATTCCTTTCTCAGACACTTTCTGTGCATTCAGTTCGGAGTCTGCCTTTTGTAACATTCTTCCAATTGCCTCGATAACATTAACAGTTACCCCGTTCCCAGCCTGTTTATATAGCTGCGCATCCGATGTGCAGTCTATGATCTTATCGATCTGCCAGTCATAATATCCCTGCAGACGCAGACACTCTCTTGGAACCAGTCTGCGTATTCTTCCGTGATACAAGATGCCATGACGATCTGTTGCAGTAATCGTGAACATTGGTTCTTCCGGTTCCTTCATGCGTCTGCCGTTCTGCCGGACATTTTCTTTTGCTGGTGTTAAGACTGCTCTTGCTCCATCCTCTGCTAATACACCGGAACATTCTCCTTTATATTTGTGGACACCGCATTGTCTGGTGTTCAGGCTTCTGCATTCTTCCGTTACCACCGGCGGCGGTGAAAGATCGACAAAGTGCAGCGTTCCCTGTTGAACACCTGTTGTCAGGGTATGTGCAATCTGGTGTCCGACTCTTCCTCTCCTGCTGTTGAGATTCGCATAGCCCAGATCGATGCTGTCCCCTTCTCTTGCAAGTTTGTAGCCGAGTTTTGTATTCTCTTTGATTGGAACACCTACATCATATAATCCTGTCTTGCCGCCCATTCCACCTGCCTGTGATGTCAGGGTACAGCTTAATCCTTTTGGACTGTAGACTCTTTTTCCCTGACTTCCTGCCCGGATTTGAACAAGAGCTGCTCCATTTGTTTCTGGTTCAGGTAATACTTTTCCGGCACATCGGAAATCAAGATATCCGACAATATACACCCGTTTTCTTGCTTGGGGGACTCCGAAATCCTTGCTGTTAAGCACTTTCCATTCGACATGGTACCCCAGTTCAGAAAGCGTACTGAGGATGGTGCAAAACGTCCGGCCTTTGTCATGCGATAACAAACCGGGAACATTTTCAAGGATAAAATACGAGGGTCTTTTAACTTCAAGAATCCGGGCAATTTCAAAAAAGAGAGTTCCTCTTGCATCTGCAAATCCTTCTCGCTTTCCGGCGATAGAGAATGCCTGGCAAGGAAATCCTGCACAGAGTAAATCAAAATCTGGCATTCGTTCTGGTTCGATTGTTCTTGCGTCATTACAATACCACTCCCCTTCCGTATCAAACAGCAATCGGTAGTTCTTATCCGCATAAGTATCCACCTCGCAATGTCCGACACAGACAAAGTTTCCTGCCCGTCTTAAGCCTTCACGAAATCCCCCGATTCCGCTAAAGAGATCAAAAAATTGAATGGTTGCGGCTATCAACCTCCTTTTTGCTGATAAAAACAGGCGGCATGATCTCTCATACCGCCCTTCGTTATTCTGTATCAATTGGTTACCATTCTGTTGGTTCTTCTGCTTTGGATTCTTCCGGATCAGTCTCTCCTTCTGGTTCAGTTTCCTCTTCCGGTTCACTTTCCCCTTCTGGTTTGTTTTCCTCTTTCGGTTCACTTTCTCCATCCGGTTCGGCTTCCTCTTCTGGTTCACTTTCCCTTTCCGGCTCAGTTCTTTCTTCCGGTTGAGTTTCTTCTGTTCCCAATTCTCCAGTTGTCTGTTCGGATTCTTCAGGCTGCTCTTTGCTTTGCCATTCGACCTCTACCTTTTCCAGTGCTTCTTCTATAATCTGAATTAAGAAGTCTTTCTGTTTCATGTGTTTCTTTCCGATGACTACTTTTAATCTCTGGAATAATTCCTCTGATACCTGTACTGCTACTGTTCTTACTGCTCCCATGCTTATTTCTCCTTTTCCTTCCACTCTGTTGAAATGTTCTTCAATGACCTGTTGTAAAAATTTTTGTGTGCTGCTTTCTGTGAGTTCAATCTCTTCTCTTACTTTCTCATGTAAGTCCATCGGGATCTTTCCGCAGATATTTTTCATCTCTGCCATAACCTTTCTCCTTTCACTTTTGCTACACACAACATACTCCAAAGCCGCATGGAAAGCTATTCACAATACCCACCAAAGATATCGATGCATTTCTTGCCTTACCCCTAGCAGATCCAACAATGTATGTATCGTGCAATCATAGGCCTCACCCCCTTTACAAATTTTCCATTTGAGATAGAAAATCCATCATCTGATCTGGTATTTCTTCCGATGATAGTTTCGTTGTCGATTGTTCCGTAGTGCCACATATTCCTAATTCCCGAACACTTTCTTTTATCGTCTTTTGAATGACTTCTTCCATCCATTTCCGATCCTCTTTTTCCAGAATTGCCTGAACCAGATACTGGCTTTTCTGCCCTTCTGGAACACTTTGAAATTTCTCCCATGCCCTCTGGTGTTCTGGATTTTTCAGGTTCGGGCGGAACGAATATACCGGGCGTGTCATCTCGTCCACATCTGCTCTACAATCCGTTCATACCCTGTTGCGTTGGCATGGACGTCCTCTATAAAAACGGGGCGGCAAATCGCGTCCTGTGCGGTCACGTGGCGTTTTAAAATTGCGGAGCCTCCCCCCATAAATACGGTGGGTACTGCCCGGAGATCAAACCCGGATTCTGTCACCGCAGACAGTATTCTTTCTATATATTTCCGTCCGTTTTCCTGTATGATCCGTCTGGCCTCCTCTGCCATACTGCAAGATTCCCTCCGAAGCACACGCTCAATTTGAGTTTCTGTCACAGACAGTCCGGTATTTCTACGCACTTGTTCTGCTGTCTCATCAATACATCGGATTACTCCAAGTTCCAGACTTCTGCACGTTGCTGCATTCGGAACAGCATTGTCCAGCCTCATAAGGTCAACGGTCCAGCCACCAATATCAACAAGCAGAACAGACGGTTCATTCTTCAGATACTCTGGATGCAGAGCAAGCGCAGAGTATCCCTGTGGGAACAGTTTCACATCTTTTATTGTTATCTCATATAACTCACTTTCATATAAAAATCGCACTGGCTGCTCTTTCCGCAACAGATACTCCCTGAATCCCTGTTTCTCTCTTCCAAAACTTGAAAGCGGAAGTCCGACAGCCAGAATTACCTCTGTCTTTCGTTCCGCTTTCCGATGCTTGATTTCTTCTGCAATGGCTGCCAACGTCAGCAGATAATAATTATCATTTGACGTTTTATTTTTTACCAGCGTCTGTCTTCCCGTACCGCAGACATAATACTTTCCTTGATATTGCAGAACATTCTGCATGGTATACGGCTCGTAATCATACCCAATAATTCCACTTGGGAAAGACACTTGTCTTGTTTTAATGGCATAATAGCCATGATCAATTCCTATGATTATCACAATCACACCCTTTCATTTTTCTGTTTAACGTAAGGTCAAAAATGCTTTCACTGCTGCAACGGATTGTTGCAAAAGTGCCATTCGTGAACACTTTTCCATGTTCCAGCGTCCCAAAACCTGCGGAAAATCTGGCTTTTTTATACCACTATCGCCAGAGGAACACTACTGTTCCTTCGCAGCCGATTATAAAATATCCCTCTCCCGGCGGCGGTCCAGCCTGTCCGGGGGAGGGATATATCGCAATGTTCCTTTTTGAACAATCGCCTGTCTTTTTATTTTTATGAGGTGTTTTTCCTGCTTTTGTAAAATGGGAAGATACTCCGGTTCTGTCAGAAACTTTCGTATGTAATTCCCCTTTTCTCCCAGCTTGTTATCATTTCCTAACAGCTCCATTTCTACCATGTAATGGGTATCTGGATGAAATCTCTTCTCACACAAAATGCTGTCCCCTTTTATATAATCAGATTTAGCCGATTCTCTTGCTGCCGCCAAGAGTTCATAAATACTTACTTCCACCTCTTATCACCTCCCAAAAGACCAGAAAAAAGCAGACCTCTTAATCGAAGTCTGCTCCTGTCGGATATGGTAATCCTCTTTCTTCATATTTTTTATCGATATAATTTCGAATCCATTCCCTGTATTCTTCCGTTAATGCCAGTTCCTGAAATTCTAACAACCACTTTTCCCCTTTTGCTTCGTCATCAAGCCATCGATCTTCTATGCACTCCGGCTCATCTAACATTTTCATCATCGCTTCAAATGGCTCTTTTACATCATCACCAAATTCTTTCCATAAGGCGATTCCATAGTTCTCCAGTTCAAAAAATTCTGTCAGATATGTCAATCGTTCCATATCCCCCAATGTCATTCTTTTTTCACCTGACAATAATGCTCGATCTCTTTTGCCACATAGATTTAAAAATTTTCTCTTTTCCATCTCCACATCCATTATACTTTTACCTCTTCCTGTTAAAAATAATTCCTTATTACGAAACATTATAAAATTTAAATTCTTTAGAATCAATATATATATTTCTGTATTACGAATCTTTTTATTTTATAAGGGGAGTTCATCATTATGCAAAAGATTAGACCAGATATGGATATTGGTAAAAATATCCAAGCAATTCGATATAAAAACAATATGACTCAAGACCAAGTAGTTGCAAAATTAAATCTTATGGGTATCTCCATCACCAAAAGTACCTATGCCAAACTGGAAACAAATCGCATGAACATTAAGGCATCTGAATTAGTTGCACTTGCAAAACTCTTTCATACCGATATCAATGCTTTCTTTTCCGGCTTGCTATAGTTCGACATTCCCCGACTCCCTGTGTATATAATAGCATATTAAAAATAAGAACCAGTCTATATTCTTATCGGATATAAACCAGTTCTTTTTTCTTATCAAATAATATAAAAGTGACAGGGAATTCAGATTCTTATCTTCTGTCACTCATGTAATTATTATTCTATTTTAAATTTAATGAATTTACCCATTCTTGAATTTCTTTTTCAATGTTATTTTCTATATAAACGTCATACACATTTTTCCACATTATCTGTGTATACTGTTATTTTCAACCCCATAATTATAACTTGGTACACGCTATACACTACTATAAACTGTACTCCATTTTAGGATAGCCAATGTATACCGTATCATATGAATCCCAGTTATCAACTGTTGTAGACACCAGTTCCACATCTCTTAAGCTCTCATCATCATGTTCTCTTGACACCCGGCTGTCATCATCTGTCCAGTCAAGGTCATCATCTGTATATGGCTCCACAGGCTCTATTTCAAACAGATCTGCCTCTGTAATTTTTGCTATCTTTTCAGCAACATCTTTTGTATTTCCTGAAGCTGAATAATATACAACCAATGTTTTTTCATTTCCAGACTGGTTTGTACTTGTAGACTGGCTTTCATTATTAGAAGCAGACTGGTTTGTATTGCTTGCTCCACATCCTGCCATCAAACCGATTGTCACGATGCATGTTAAGAGTACTGCTGCTATTTTCTTTGTTTTCATTCTAAGGTCACCTCCTGTCGTATAAAATGTTTGTCACGCTAATTTCTATCGGATGAAATTGGTAAATACAAAATCCGGTGCCTTTGGCATTTCAATTCCCATTTTTGTCGCAACATTTTTACAGTTAATGAAATATGCCATATTGTTTCCAAGGATCTGCATAACCTGCATTCCTTCGAGATCCTGTTTTACTTCATCCGGATTCGTCCCATGTACCATATTCCAATATCTCGATGTGATAATCGGCATCTGCATCAGACCAAAATATTTATTTACCTGATCCCATGTGGCCGTTGTTCCGGCCCTTCTTGCTGAAATTACCACAGCGGCAGGTTTCAGGCGGAATCTGTCGCCGCCACCGTTTAAATCGGCATAAAAGACTCTGTCCATAAAGGATGTGATTGCACCGCCTGCACCACCCCAGTGTACCGGAGTTCCAAATACGAATCCGTCATAATCCCCTGCTATTTCCAGAAATTCATTCACAATATCATCCAGGATGCATTTATTTTTTTCCTGACATTTTCTGCAGGCAATACATCCTGAAATCGGCTTATTTCCAATCCAGAAAATATCTGTACTTATGCCATTTTCATTTAATGCACTGGATACTTCACAAAGAGCTGTATAAGTACAGCCATTTTTGTGTGGACTTCCATTGACAAGTAATACTTTCATTGATTTTTCCTCTTATGCTTACCAGTTTCTTTTTTCTTTTGAACTGTCATTATTCTTTTTTCTTTCCTCAACCATCTTCACGAACCATTCCACCATATTCGGATCCTGATGCGAGAAGAAGGAGCTTGTCTTCTTGTCCAGTTCTGCAATAGTCTTCATATCTTCATCAGAAAGTGTGAAATCAAAAACATTAAAGTTTTCTTCCATTCTCTCAATGTGTGTTGATTTCGGAATAACCACTACCCCTCTCTGAATATGCCAGCGAAGCATAACCTGTGCCGGAGTCTTCTGATATTTTTCTGCAATCTCTGCGATAACAGGATTCTCAAAGGTGCCTCCTCTGCCCTCACCGAATGGTGCCCATGCTTCTAACCGGATATCATATTTGTCTGCCCATTCCTTCATCTCTTTCTGCTGATTGAAGATGTGGGTTTCCACCTGATTTACCATAGGTTTAATGCGGTTGAAGGATGCAAAATCAACCATTCTGTCTACATAAAAGTTGGAAATTCCGATTGCTCTGATTTTTCCCTCATCGTACAGATCTTCCAATGCATGGTAAGCACCGTAAGCATCTGAAAATGGCTGGTGAAGCAATACCAGATCCAGATAATCTGTCTTTAACTTTTTCATGGATTCAAGAACTGATTTCTTTGCTTCTTCATATCCATAATGTTCAATCCACACCTTTGTTGTAAGGAAGATTTCTTCTCTTGGAATGCCTGACTTTTGGATTGCATTCCCAACCTCTTCCTCATTAAAATAACTCTGTGCTGTATCAATCGCCCGGTATCCAACTTTTAAAGCATCAAGCACACATCTTTCACATTCCTCTTTTGTTACCTGATATACGCCATATCCCAGTATTGGCATTTTTACACCATTATTTAATGAAACATATTCCATTGTCGTATCCTCCTTGTTTTCTTTCATTCATCTTACATTCATACTATAAAACTGATAGATTCCTTTGAGAAGTTTCGATAAGTTTTTCAGTCTTAACCTTTCGGTTTATTCTGGTTCTTACTGATTGAACAGCCATCCCATAATTTCTTTGTCACGACAAAACAGATAGCCGCCGCCATGCTGATAAGTGACCGGTGTTCCTTCAAAGTAATCTTTATCTTTTACATCCAGTACCACCAGTTTATCAATCTCTGATTCCGATAATCCCTGTTCTTTGTAAAGCTCATGTATCTGCTGGTATGCCTCTTTAAAAGGTTCTGATCCATAGTATTCGTCGCTTTCGCCAATCACAAAATATACCGGCGTTTTCATCTCCACAACCGGCTCATATGCACCATCCCACTGAGAGCTGCACATAAGTGCCGCTGTATATAATTCCGGCTGCTTTGCCAATACCAGTGACAGGGTTTCTCCTCCTCCGGAATAACCATTAATATATACTTTCGATGGATTAATAATATAATGCGTCAGAAAATACTGTGTCAGTTCAATTGTCTGATCTGCTGATGTCTGTCCCCAGTCATTTAACTGTGGAGCTACAATAATCATATCGGTAATATACTTCTGTGCTTCAAATCCAAAATCTTCTGTCCGGATATTTTCTCCCACGCCCTGAAAATATAATCCCTGATATCCGGGTAATGTTACATATAGTGCATATTCCTTTGTCCCGTCATATGCATCCGAAATATATACATTGTAATGAATGTCCCCTTCATTTGGAGAATGAAGAACATTATCCAGGAGGAAGCCCCGGTATTCTTCGCTTCCCGGCGTAACATTTTCCAATTCATCTCCGGATGTATTTTTTTCTGTATTTTCTTTTTTCTCATCTGTCTTCTGCTGTACGGTCTGTACCTGGTTTATTGTTTGTTGATTCTTCTTTTCATCCCTGTCAGGTTTTGAAAAATAGATATATACCATGATTACCATTGCTAAAATAACAACTCCAATAATTGTAAGTACTAATTTCCGCTTTTCCATAAATACACCACCTTCTTTCAGTATGAACCTTTTCGTTTGCTCTTACCTGTTTTCTTTAGAAACACTCCACTATAATATCCAATAAATGCAATCAATATCATTACTGCCAGATAATCCAGCAGAAAAGGAAAGATCCCCTTTTCATAATCATAAAATACAAAATGCATCCTCATAATCAGATAATCTCCTATCTGTCTCCTGTAAAATGCATATAAACCATAACCTGCAATTACGACTGCAACAAATCTTGCCACCCATTTTCTGATAATGGATGGACTTTTCCATAATCGTCCTGCCATTGCTACCGCTATATTCCAATGAAATCCGAGATGTAATGACATCACCACCAGTCCCCAGTATGCGCAAAACATATGTATCTGTCTGGCTGTCATATATGTTCCGGAAATCTTTATCCATTTGAATATATAATTAGATAACAATATTCCACTTATCATAGAACCCATCATCAGAATAAACATGATGATAACCAGTACGGTCTGAATAACTCTGAATGCGTTATATTTTCCTTTTCCTATAGATAACAGCCATTTACGATTCAGCATGTGATGTGCGATAAAAAGCACAAGCATCGCCATACCAATCCACTCATGTGCAGTCTCGCTGAGCAGACTATATGGCATAAGAAGAAGCAAACATATCGTCATTCCTATATCTATCAATATTTTTGCTGTAAATCGTTTATTTTTCATATCCTACCTCTTATCTAAAGCATTCATATTGTCTTCCCAGAAAGATATTGCACGATCAATCCATCCTTCTGCTACAGTCCCCTCTCCCAATCCAAATCCATGAGAAAGGCCTTTAAATACTTCTATTTTTGTATTTGGGCCATTTTGTTGTATCTGGGAAATATAATTTTCCATACTTCTGTGTGATGCAATTCCGTCACTTGTTCCGACACAGGCATAGGTTGGCGGCTCCATTCCTGTCACCTGGGAAAGTCCTGTATACTGCATAATCACCGCAGCCGGTACAGGATATTCTTTTTCTCCAAAGTAAGCTGTTCCATAAGAACCAAGCCAGGCCGCCATCCTTGCTCCTGCTGAGCCACCCCAGAGAGAATAATCCGTCATATCAATCTGTAGTTTCTCTGCATTTTCATGTAAAAACGCAATTGCTCTGGCAAGATCCTCACAGGCAGTCTGTGCTCCCGGACGATAAATAAGAGCAAATGCATTATAGCCTTTCTTTGACAATTCTAAGGCATGAGGAAAGCTATCATGTATTCCGGCTACATATACAAAGCCTCCTCCTGCATTGATAATCGTTGTTTTTGCTCCTGCATTTCCCCGAAAGAAAAATAAACCTGTATCCTTTTTATCCGCATCTGCCTGCATTTCTTCTTCACTGTATATTGGATAAAAAATCTGCTCACCATTCATTGCCTGATTTTTCATATAATTTACGATTTCTACTGTTTTATCGGTGTTGACTTCGCTGTACCACGGTAAAATAGAGCTGACGTCTTTTAATTTCAGATTGTCCTCTATTTCCATATCTACCGGAAATATGAGTCTGCCATAATCATCGAAAGCTGAATCATGGATAACATCATTTATATTACTCTCTGCATTAAAACTTTCTTTTTCATTCATATTTATATCCTTCTCTGTCACGCTCTCTTGCTCTGTTTTTCCTGTTTCCAGCGTTTTTTCTTCCCCGATTGCCAGGTTCTGGACTGTTGTGCTACACCCACCGAACATGATAACAGTCATGATGATTCCTCCAAGAGCTATCCTCTTTATCTGCATATAGTATCCTCCATTTTCACTTCAGCTAAAGTATAACAAAACGAGACTCCATTAGAAGTCTCGTTTTGTTATTCAGTATTAACCTTTAGGTTTCTACTCGCATGTATTCAATTTTTATTTTACCTTGTTAATAGCATTTATCAGCCGCTTAACCTTAATGGACGGTTTTTTCGAATGAAGAATTCCAAACGGCATAGTATAATCCCACTCTACTGGAATGATTCTGATCAGTGGATGAACACTTTCCCAGCTCTTGAATGCCAGTAATACCTCATTATTGTTTTCGCATCGGTTAAATGCTTCTACATTGTACAGATTAAAGTCTACAATATTGATTTCAGGATGATTTTTCATCATATCATCCCTTAGCATATCGCCATAATAACTCCATCCTCTTCGCATGAGCATAAGATTTTCTCCAGCCAGATCATCAAGTGTTATTTTTTCTTTTTTTGCCAGCCTGTGATGAATTGATACCGCCACACAAAATGGTTCTCTTGAAATCTCAGTGCCATCACAGCCTCTGAGTTCAAGCATTGTTTCATCAAAGATTCCAGCTATCACATCAATATTCTTTCCCATATTAGCCAGTATCTCTCTTGCATTCTCTGGTGTATTTTCAAATGTAATCAATTTAAACTTCATCTCCGGATATATTTTCTGTATCTTAGGCCAAAGTTCCACAAAAACTTCCGGTGGAGTCATCGGAGATATTCCAACACGAATGATTTCTTCATTATGATTCATTGCTTCCTGCGCCCGTATCAACGATTCTTTTGAATATTGAATCAGATATTTTGCATCCTGATAGAGCGATTTACCAGCTTCCGTAATAATAAGACCTCTGTGTGTTCTTTCAAATAATTGCAAATTTAAGCTGTTTTCCAAAGAATTTATCTGTTTAATCACCGCAGGTGCACTTATATATAATTCTTCTGCCGCTTTACTAAAACTTCCAGCTTCTACAACGCAGATAAATGTATCAAGTTGTGGATTATACATCATGTAATTCACTCCTCTTTGTGATTTTAAATCATCTGAAATGCTTTCAGTGCCCCAATAATTGCCTCTTCTTTCTCCTTCGGACTGTCTACGCTCCGCTTCGGTCCGCGCTGGGCAAAGGTCCCCTGGACCTTTAGCGCCTCTCAGCCGCCGTTAAATCCATCTCGTCCATGTCAAGTCTCACATTCACATGATGCTTCGCTTAGTGGAGTTTGGACAATAAACATATTGTCTCAACGGTACTTTCGTTGTCCCAACAAAGTTCCTGTGTCTCCCTGTCTCCAAAATACACCGGAAAACGGAACTTTATGTGCTTCAGGAATCTGCCATCTGGCTGCTCCTGCTCATAAATGTCCACCTGTTCCACAAAGCTGTTAAGAAATTCTTTCTTCTCCAGGTCGGTGAACTTATCATATAGTTTATCAAAATATAAAAGAAATTGATAGACGTTTTCTTCTGATATTTTCTGTTGCCGGATATTCAGCAGGCGATTCTTAACTTCTTCTATACTGTTCTCCACGCCTTCAATTTCATCATACAGATGGTATAACCTTGTCTCCATATCCTGATATTTCTTCTCATAAAATTTATCCATGATATCCAGGCTATCCATCTGCTGTCCAAGTCTTCCTTTTGCTCCGGTCAGCTGCCTGTGCTGTTTTTCCAGTCTTTCAATCTCTTTTTCTATTTCTTCTGTATCTATTCTTGAACCGATTTTATTCAGAATTGCTTCTTCAAATTTAGGATTCTTCACCAGCTTCCGAATAACTTCTTCCACTGCATTGTTAATCTTCTCCTCACTCCATTGTTTACGATATCCACATTTATGACCATCTACCAGGCGACGATGTTTGCAGGCATAATAGAAATAATCCTTATATAAAGTTCCGTCTTTCTCAGGAGTTATATCCACAAGTTGGTTCCTTTCTTGGACAACAGATATCAAGTTCTTTAACAAAACAGGCATAATTTTGCGGCGGACAATTTGTCCGCCGTTGCTTTACTATCACTTTTGGTAGAAAGTATTTTCATCCTAATAATCATTAACGCTCTATGCTACTGATTTTTTTACTAATGGTCAATTGAATGATAAGGAGCGTCTATACGATGGGTATCTTCTTGATTACAAGGATGATGACAAAGATGACCATAGTCTTACTGAAAAGTGGAAATCTCTGATACCAATGCTTATGGCATTATGTATGTGGAGAGAAGAACCCAAGGAATAAAACTTATTCGTAATTTACATAAAAATGCAGGCAGAAGCAATCTTGAAAGTTTTCCTGCTTATATCATTATTAAAAATAGGGGAATTTTTACAGCCCCGAGTTTGTTCATATACATTCATTATTTCTGCATAAATTCAAACACTGTCTCTTTCGTCGGAATCGCAGGGATTCCACCTCTCTTTTGTACACACAATCCAGCAACTGCATTTCCCAAAACAGCACACTTTTTGATTTCTTCCCATTCCATTTTTTCAACATTCTTATTCATAGAAAGGAGACTGCATAATACGCCTCCCCAAAATGAATCACCTGCCCCAGTCGTGTCGACCGCATGTATCTGAAATGCTTTGATGATTTCTTTTCTGCTTTTTGTTGCCATAAGAACGCCCTGTTCTCCCAATGTAATGGCAACCAGCTTTGGTCCCATGGCAAGGAGTTGATCTGCAGCCTGCTCATAACTTTTCGCCTCTGTCAACAGAGTACCCTCTTCATCCGATACCTTCATGACATCTACCATTTCTATAACAGATCTCATTTTTTTCACTGCATACTCTTTGCTCTTCCAAAGAGACGGGCGATAATTTGGATCATAGGAAATAAGTGCACCCGCTGCTTTTGCCATTTTTACCGCTTCAATCGTTGTACTTTCTGCCGGTTCATCTGTCAACGATAATGATCCAAAATGAAAAATTCTACAACCTGAAATTAATGTCTGATCCAGTTCTTCTTTTTTTAACTGTGTATCTGCACCCGGTTTTCTTGCAAAAGAAAAATTCCGTTCTCCATTTTCACCGATTTCCACAAATGCCAACGTTGTAAAATAACCCGGGTCTTCGACAATAGCATCTGTATTGATTCCTTCCTTTTGCAATGTCTTCTTTAAAAATTTACCATGCATATCGTTTCCAACTTTTCCAATAAAAGATGTGCGATACCCAAAGTGGCTTGCAACGGTTAGAAGATTTGCCGGAGCACCGCCGGGATTCTGTTCGAACAATTTTCTCCCATCCTGACTGTGTCCTGCTTCCGTAAAATCAATCAACAATTCACCCAATGCCACGATATCAACTTTTTCTTCCATTTTTCAGTTCCTCCACAATCTCGTTATAACGTTTTTTATTTAACCGGTAGAAAAATAATACAACCGCAGTCACAATCCAAAGTGCGCCTGGAATCGTCGTAAATGCATGTTTCATAATTGAAAGTACAGTTGCATTTTGTGTCTGATTTGCAATATAACCATATTTTCCAAGTAATCCTGCTAAAAGTGCTGTTCCAACTGCCATTCCGATTTTATTTCCAAGTGAAATAAATGCATACTGAAAACCATCATTTCTAAGTCCGGTTTTCCACTCCCCATATTCCACACAGTCTGGAATAATTGCATAGATTGCGGTATTAAATCCAGAGAAAAAAAACTGTGTGAGACCAGATAATGCATAAAAAATAGCTGGTGATTCTTTGGCATTGAAGAAAAACATAAACAACATTGAAATTCCTGTAAATAAAGCAAAGAGAGATGCTGTTCTTCCTTTGTTATTCAACTTGCGGAATACTGGTTGAAAACAGGCTGCCCCGATGATAGAAGGAATAATGATGCACATCGAATAAGTTGTGTAGCAGGAGGCATTCCCTTCCACATATGTAAAATAATACAGAATATCTGCGTTTCTACCATATAATGTAAATCCAAATAATATCTGTCCTACCAATGCAAGAAGATATGGTCTGTTCTGCATGACTGCTTTCAACTGAACCTTTACAGAAATTTTTTCTTTTTCCGGAGTGATCACTGCCTCTTTCGTCTTCGCAAAGCAGAAGAAATGACAGGCTGTAAAAATACATCCATATATGACCGCAACCGTCAGATATCCTGTCTTTGCACTATGACTGCCGAATTTGCTGAGCAGTGGAACTGTGATAATATTTAACACACCAATTGCAATCATCGCTGCAACCGAACGGGATGTATTTATTTTTGCACGTTCATCAATATCCTGTGTCATAGCACCACACAAGGTTCCATATGGAATATTCACACAGGTATACCCCAAAACCAGCAGACAATATGTAATTACCATATAAATGATCTTTCCATTCTGCGGCCAGTCGGGTCTTGCCCAGAATGTCATAACAAGAAGAATCGCTGTAATTGGTGCCGCTACTAACAGCCATGGACGGTACCGTCCCCATCTCGATTTTGTTTTATCCGTAAGTCCCCCGACGATTGGATCATTGATTGCATCCCAGAATCTTGAAAAAAGCATAAGTGCTGAAACAGCCGCCATACTGATTCCGAACACGTCTGTATAAAATATCATCAGAAAATTACTGACAAACATCCAGCTGAAATTACATCCAACATCACCAAACCCATATGCAATCTTACTGATCAGCGGTACTTTTCCATTTTTGTTTTCGCTTCCCATATGTCCCTCCTATTTTTATCAGAGTTTCTGACAGAATTCTATTCTTTCCTCATTTGGTCCCTTAATCATAAAAAACTTCACACCATTTTCCCAAAATGGTAGTTCTTCGATTCCGTCTGTAATAATTGTGTATTTTTCATTGCAGATTTTCTGATACATACTTTCAATGTCTTCCACATCAAGTGCAACATGTTGGTATGCACCGTCTGACATTGCCGCCTGCCCATTTTCAAAAGTCTCTATACAGTAATTTTTTATCTGTAAAAATGCCACTTTTTCCCCTGCTTTTTCATTATAAGACTGCATAATCACTTCAAATCCAAGACTCTTATAAAACTCAACTGTTTTCTGTAAATCGTTTGTCGGAAGCCCGACATGGGCAACTCCGACAATTCCATATTTATTTTCCATACGAACTCCTTACTTTTCACTGACATTGATAATTACTTTCATCGTTGTCTCGCGGTTATCATCAATATACTGGTATGCTTTCAGATAATCTTTAAAAGCAAATGTCTTTGAGATGAGCGGTTTCAAATGAACTTTGCCCTCATTTACCAGTCTGATTCCATCTATGTAATCATCATGGCGGTACATCATCGTGCTCTTAATGTCAAGTTCGTGGTCATTTGCCACTGCAAGATCTACTTCTGCCATTCCTGCAAAAACAGCCACCAGTACAATCGTGCTTCCTTTTCTTGCATATTTAATTGCCTGTCCCATTGTGATATTGTTTCCGGCACAGTCGTAGATCACATCCGCCTTGTCCGGTCCAAATGCTTCGAGCATTGCCGCACCGAAGTCTTTATTTTTGGTATTCACACACACATCAATTCCACATTCTTTTGCCTTTGCCAGTCTAAGATCACTGATATCTGTGATCATCACTTTCGCTGCCCCCATTCCTTTTGCTGCCTGTGCCACGAGATTTCCGATCGGTCCTGCGCCAAGGACTGCAATATTCATGCCAGCCACATCGCCCATCTGTTTTACACCATGAACTGCCACGGCAAGAGGTTCGATCATAGCTCCTTCTTCATAGGACATATCTTCTGGAATCGGTGTTACTTTAGATGCATCCACTGCAAAATACTCAGATGCTGTTCCTGTCGTCTGAAATCCCATTACTTTTAATTCCTCACAGAGATTATACTTTCCATGACGACATGGATAGCAATGTCCACAATATACCTGAGGCTCTATCGTCACCTTCTGTCCCACATGAAACTCTGTGACATTTTTTCCAAGTTCTGTAATCTCACCGGAAACCTCATGTCCCTGTGTTACCGGATATTTTGTAAACGGATGTTTTCCATGATAAACATGAATATCTGATCCACAAACACCAATATTCATAATCTTTACCAACACCTGATTTTCCTTTACCTCCGGAACCGGAACCTCTCTGAAAATAATTTCTCCTGGATTTGTCATTACCTGCTGTAACATAATTGTTTCCTCCCTTTCATGTTGTTTTGTTTTATGTTTTATAAAATGTTTTATTAAAGTAATTATATTATTACAATGTAAACGCAATTTGTCAATATGTTTTTTCATATTTTTATATATTTCATAATTTCAAAACACATTTTTTGTATATTTTTCACAATTAACACGCAAAAAAACGGAAAGAAAACCGTAGTTACTGTTTTCTTTCCGTTTTTTACTATAATATCTTTTTTTAATTTTACACAACTTCTCGTTTTTCACACATATAAAGCGGACATCCGGATTCGCTTTGCAACCTGTCAGTGGGAGCTTTTAACTCCAACAGACTAAACATCCCCTTACCCTACGCACCAGATGCGGTGTACTGCTTATCTTCGTTCAAAAAATTTACAATTCTACCATATGTTTTGTAAAAAAGTATTTCGCGGCTCCAACAGCCGACGCTTCTTTCTTATACGAACAATTTTTCAAGTATGAAACATCATGCTCAAAGCCATTATATGCCATCACTTTTTCTCCCAGTGGTATCATATAATCTGACAATACACCTCCCACATCACCTCCTAGTATGATATCCATATCATATGCCATCCGCAGATTTGATATCAAAACAGCAAGATGATCCAGATACTCATTCCATATCTGCAAATTTTTTTCATCACCACTTTCAATTTTTTCCATAAATGCATCCAGTGACTGCCTGTTATCTTGTGTCAGTACACTTGCAGCACAATATGCATCTGCACATCCTGATTTACCACAATAACACTTTCTTCCACCGGGAACGAGTATCATGTGACCAAACTCCCCTGCTTTCTGGTTTTGCCCTCGAAACAGCTTTCCATCTATGCAGAATGCACCTCCTAAGGTGTGGTTTAAAGACAGATATATCGCATTTGGATACTTTTGCTTTTTTTCTGCAAGCATTGCAGCATTAGCATCGTTTTCAAAATATACTGGAATTTCCAGAGCCTGCTCTAAAAAGCGCAGACTATAATTCTCTATACCTAAAGCATGGGATTTTAAAACGATCCGTTCTTTCTGATCAATAATTCCTGGAATCGCCACTCCAATCCCAAGTAGCGTATCCTTCGCTAATTCGCCTTCAAGAAAAGTTTTGACCTTTTGTGCCACCTCTGTACAATAGGATAATTCTGCCGTAAATTTTAAACGGATGCGATCTTTTTTTATAATCTCATCTCCAAGATTTACTAATACCATTTCTATATGATTCGCTGTAATCAAAATTCCCATTGCATGACAGTATGACTTATTAATCCCTATACTTTTTGCCTTCCTTCCACCGGTTGAAGCATATTCCCCAGTTTCTTCCAACACCCTTTTTTCTAACAAGTCATTCACATTTGCTAACACAGTCGGCATACTCAAGTTTAACTCTTTTGCGATTCCCGCCTTGGATGTAACATGATTGTTTAGCACATAATTAATTATTTTTTTTCTTGTTATATTTTTTTTATCTTTATTTTCCGTTTTCTTACCCTCTTTTATTAAATATATTATAAAAGAATTATATGCTTTTTTATTCTTCTTGTAAAGTAATGTTTTATAATAAATCTCCGACAGAATTTATCTTATAAACAGCCAAAAACTCCCGAAGGAGCTTTCCATGCTTTAGATATACACCAATTCTTTTAACACAATCTCTTCTGCAATATTACGAATACCATTTACCAATCTGCCAGCTTTTATCCTAGTTTGGACAATAAAACACAAGTTTCTATATGATAAGTGCCCGGAAAAAGATCCACACACCCAATCCGTTCTACCTGATATCCTCTTCCCTGCAGAAGCTCCAGATCTCTTGCCAGGCTGGTCGGCTTGCAGGCAATATAAACCATTCTTTCCACACCAAAATCAATGATCTTTTCCAGTGCTTTCGGATGCACACCATCTCTTGGTGGATCCAATACGATCAGATCCGGTACTTCACCCAGATCATCGATTACTTTCAACACATCTCCAGCCCAGAAGGTACAGTTATCGAGTCCATTTAAAGCAGCATTTTCTTTTGCAGCCTCTACAGCCTCTTCAACGATCTCCACACCTACTACTTTTTTTGCCACTGGTGCAAGGATCTGTGCAATCGTTCCGGTTCCACTGTAGAGATCAAAGATTACCTTATCTTTCGTCTCACCGATATAAGATCTTGCTGCCTCATAAAGCACTTCCGCGCCAAGGGAATTAGTCTGGAAGAAAGAAAATGGTGTGATCTTGAACTTCAGTCCCAGAAGTTCCTCATAGAAATAATCCTGTCCATATAAAATTTTGGTTCCTTCATCTTTTACCACATCCGCAAGGCTGTTGTTGGTTGTATGAAGAATTCCGGCAAGCTTCCCATCATAAGAAAGACCGGTAAGCTTTTCCACCAGTCTGGCTTCATCTAGCCGTGCCTCCGATGTTGTTACCAGATCAATCAGAATTTCTCCGGTGCGAACTGCCTTTCTCACAAGAAGATGACGGAAAAATCCAGTATGGCGCATTCTGTGATAATACGGAAGACCTGTATCTGTCGCAAACTCCAGAACAGCCTTTATAATTCGTCTGAAATCCTCATCCACAATCTTGCATTCTGTAACATTTACAATATCGTGAAAGCTGCCTCTTTTATGCATGCCAAGTGCAAGAGGTCCGTCCTTATATTCGTCTCCAAAAGAAAATTCCATTTTATTGCGATATGCCTCTCTGACCGGGCTTTCTTTAACACCCTCCCAGATATAATCACCATCAACCGCCGCATCCATCATCGCATGGATCTGCGCTTCCTTCATCTCCACCTGCTTTTCATACGGCAGATTCTGATAAGTGCATCCGCCACAGACTCCAAAATGCGGACATGCCGGCTGACATTCTTCCGGTGAATGCTCCAGAATTTCCAGAAGCCGTCCCTCTGCCTGACCTTTTCGTATCTTATTCACCGCGAAACGCACCTTTTGTTCCGGAACGGTATTCTTCACGATCACTTTTTTTTCTTCGTCCTCTACCACGGCAAATCCTTTATTCGGGAAATCTACCCTTTCTATATATCCTTCTAATATCTGTCCTTTTTTCATCTATCTATATACCCTCACATAGAAAAGGCAGGAATATTTGACAATTCCTGCCTTCGCTGCTTTCTTAATATTACTGTACTTCATCTTCATCACTGAAGAAATCATTGTCGAAATCATCGTCAAAATCTTCTTCAAAGTCTTCCAGATAATCCGGAGTAAAGAAACAATATACTGCATATGCAATTGCTGCAACTGCTGCTACCGCACCGATAATTGCAAGAATCCAGAGAATAGTTGTCTTCTGATCATCATCTTTCTTATGCATCATATCGTTGAGTTTCGTTGTTGCAAGTAATTCTTCGATTCTGTTCATCTCCATACACGCCCTTTCTGCCGTCACTCTCTGCTTCGGCTCACTCATTGTTTATAGTTAGTATACCACAAATCCATGCATAATTTCCACCATATTGCACAGATTTTACGAAAAAGAATGTGTTTCTTAGGCACATAGTGCAATTTTAGTCAATTTTCTGCAGTTTTGCAAACATGGCAAACATCTTCTTCGTGCCCGCCGTATCAAAGTCCACAGTCACTTCATAGTCTCGTCCGCCTTCTGTGATCTGTGTCACCAGGCCTTCCCCAAACTTAATATGACGCACTCTGTCCCCCACATCATATCCCGGACCTTTTCCCTTGGTCACAGTAAACTGCTGTGCAGGCTTTGTCGCTGCGAACGCTTTTGTCGCAAATGCCTGCTTTGCCTGACGGTAAGCGGATACCTTTGGTTCCTCCTCTGTCTGCTCTTTTTTGAACAGGGCACCGGTAGAAAGCAGACTCAGCGGAATCTCTTTTAAGAATCTGGACATCTTATTATACTGTGTCTCACCGTGTACCATCCGTCGTCTTGCACAGGTCAGCGTCAGATTCTCCTTTGCACGGGTAATTCCCACATAGCAGAGTCTTCTCTCTTCTTCCAGCTCTGCCGGATCATCTGCCGTGATCGTCATATAGCTTGGGAAAATCCCATCTTCCAGGCCGGCGAGATAGACGTGTGGAAATTCCAGGCCTTTCGCACTATGTAAAGTCATCAGCACCACATAGTCCGTCTCCTCATCAAGACTGTCGATATCTGCAACCAATGCCACTTGCTCTAAAAAACCGGAAAGTGTCGATTTTTCATCTTCTGCTTCACAGGACTCCTCGTATGCAACAATTTTATTCCGGAGCTCTTCAATATTTTCCAGACGGCTTTCTGCTTCTTCATCAGAATCTGCCTGCAGTTCTTCTACATATCCAGTTGCATCGATAATCTCATCCATCAATTCCGCTACACTCATGCGTTCGCCTTCGGCTTTAAAATGTTCAATCAGGGCTGCAAAGGATTCGATTTTGCCAAGCGCACGTCCGATTCCCGGAACCGATCCTGCAGCCAGGATTGCTTCATAGAAACTGATCTCCCGTTCCGTTGCATAATCCTGCACCCTTCCGATGGTTGTCAGTCCGATTCCCCTCTTCGGTACATTGATGATCCTCCGTACTGCCAGATCATCTTTTCCATTATCTACTGTTTTTAAATATGCCAGCAGATCCTTTATTTCGCGTCTTGCATAGAAGTTTACTCCACCAACGATCTTATACGGAACATTGGATACCACCATCTTTTCCTCGAATATACGTGACTGCGCATTGGTTCTGTATAAAATAGCGAAATCCTTATATTCTCTTTTTCCACTGTTCACCTTGTCTTTGATATCACTGACAATATAATCCGCCTCATCGTAAGCAGAATCAAACTGACGGAACTGAATCTTCTCACCCTCACCATTCTCGGTCCAGAGCGACTTCTCTTTTCGTCCTGTATTGTGACGGATCACTTCATTTGCGGCGTTCAGGATTGTGGATGTGGAACGGTAATTCTGTTCCAGCTTGATCACTTTCGCATTCGGATATTCTTTTTCAAAATTCAGGATATTCATGATATTCGCACCCCTGAATTTGTAGATCGACTGGTCGTCATCACCAACTACACACAGATTCTGATACTTACCGGCAAGAAGGCTTACCAGCTTAAACTGTACCGTATTCGTATCCTGATACTCATCCACCATGATATAACGGAATCTTTCCTGATAATACTCCAGCACGTCCGGCTGTGTCTGAAGAAGCTGTACCGTCTTTAAAAGCAGATCGTCAAAATCGAGTGCATTGTTAGCTTTCAGCTGCTTTTCATACTCGGTATAAACCTGTGCAATCTTCTTTTTCGCCCAATCCCCTTCCGCACGAAGTGTCATCTCTTCCGGTGTGACAAGCTCATCTTTTGCAGAAGAAATCGCACTAAGAAGCGACCGTTCCTTAAACATTTTCGTATCAATCTGCAAATATTTACACACATCCTTGATCAGTGTCTTCTGATCATCTGCATCATAAATCGTAAAATTTGTATCATACCCGAGCCGGTCAATATATCTGCGCAGGATCCGCACACACATTGAATGGAAGGTGCTCACCCAGATACTCTCCGAACCGAATCCAACAATCTGATCCACTCTCTCACGCATCTCCCCGGCTGCCTTGTTCGTAAATGTGATCGCCAGGATATTCCATGGGTTCACACCTATCTGATCGATCAGCCAGGCAATCCTGTGTGTAAGGACACGTGTCTTACCGGATCCTGCTCCGGCAAGGATCAGAAGCGGGCCCTCTGTATGGAAAACAGCCTCCTGCTGTCTGTCATTTAATGTATCATAAATACTCATATTTTTGTTCCTCTTTCTTCTCCTCTCTCGAGGCTCTATTGCATCATTATATTATAAAAAAAGTGGGGTGTCAAAGAATCTCTCGTCCCTATTTTTCGTCGTAAAAATAGAAAAATCCAGCTCCTTTTTTCTTATCTGTAAAATTTTGCAAAATATCTGGACTTTAAAATTTTAATGTGCTAATATGTCATTGTATGAATGAGTGGGGCAGTTTATGTCACACTCTTATTGATTATTTGTCATGGAGGGATAATATAATGAGTAGAAAAATCAGAACAGAAGCGGTCGATTCTTTATTTGATGCCGTTCTCAGTCTGAAAAGCAGAGAAGAATGCTACACATTCTTTGAAGATGTCTGCACGATCAATGAGCTTTTATCGCTTTCACAGCGTTTTGAAGTAGCTAAGATGCTACGTGATCAGAAAACATACCTGGAGATTGCAGAAAAGACTGGTGCTTCCACAGCAACAATCAGCCGCGTAAACCGCTCTCTTAATTATGGTAATGATGGATACGATATGGTATTTGAGAGACTTCAGGCAGGGGCTGAAGAATCCGAATCTTAATTTTACAGACACCGGCAGGAGTTGGTAGTAACAGCTATTGCCAAACACATAATAGCAAAAAGGAACGAATTTCAAAATCTGAAATCCGTTCCTTTTTTTATTCTTCTTAAAAAAGCTAACGCTTTTATTTTTTCTTATCCGGCTTTGGAAGTTCGTCCACCATTTTTTCAATCAGTTGCTTTTTCACATACACATCAAAACTGAGATTACAGATAAAGGCAAACTTCTGAAGCTGTTCTCTTTCTTCATCATCCACACATACAAAAGAATGCTCAGCAGTCTCATACGCCTTACGAATACTATCCTGCAACTCTCCGATCCTGCTTTTTTCCATCTTACAGACTTCTTCATAGATACTTTCCATGTCAAATTCCGAATCCACAGCAAAATATTTGTCTGTCAGTGGCTTTAACAAAATCTCAATATCTTTGATTGAGAGCAGGTTCTTAAAATAATAGACAAAAATTAAAACCAGAAGGTGCTCTTTGGAATACTTTTTCTTGTTCGGAGGCGGAAGCAGATTGTTTTTCGCATAATTATTGATCATCGTTTTCGTCAGGATCTTATCATCCTCATAACGCTTCGTCGAACTGAGCTGTTCCTCCATAAAAGTTGTTACCTGATCCATATATAAATCTATATTCGGAATATCTACCGGATGAATATAATCAATTCCGCCGACACTTTCCAGGATACTGTTTAATAAATCTTCCGTATTTATCGTCATTCTTTTTCACCTCAATATAGATATTATATAGTATTAAAAACTAGATATCAAGTCTTTTCTCTATCTTTCATCCAGGCTTTTTTAACGTAAGTGACGTATTAACAATTCACTTTTTCTGTTTCCACATATTCCGTTTATACCGAATACATGATCTCAGAAGCTCTGCAGAAGTATTAACGATCAGTTCTTTCGGAAAATGACTCTCCTCGATCACCGGAAGCGCATAACTGTAATCTGCAAGATCTACATCCATATGTGCGTCGCTTCCCATCGTAACCGGAACTTCGTATTTCTTACAGTATTCCAGCATTTTTAAATCATTTTTCCTGGTATCCACGCGGAATCCGCCAGGTCTTAACGAACCGTTATTTACCTCCAGAATGGTTCCTGTCTCTTTTGCTTTTTTGGCCAGCTGTTCATAATCCACCGGATATCTTCCGTCATCCGGATGTCCAATAATATGAATCAGCGGATTCTCCATTGCCGCAAGGTATGCCGCCGTGATTGCCTCTTCCGTCCGCTCGCCTTTATAACAAGGTCCATGAATACTTGCAATTGCAATATCCATCTGACAAAGTGTACTCTCCGGAAGGTCAACCTCTCCCTTTTCATTCATAATATTCAGTTCCACACCCATGAACAGTCTCACGCCGTACATTTCACGCGGTACGATATGCAGATTCTGGAAATAGAACTCATGACAGGTTCCCGGCATCTGCGGTGCATGTTCAGTCAGTGCAAATGCCTCCAGTCCTTTCTCTTTCGCCATCTGTGCCATCTCACGTATCGTATTGTATGCATGTCCGCTGACAATGGTATGTGCATGTGTATCTAAAACTATTTTCATCGGTCTTTCCTCCTGCCTGCTCTTTGTCTGTGTTCTCACAGCTCATCTTTTCTTATATTCTTATGATAAACTGATTCTTTCTTTTTTACAATCCGTTTTTCCCCACTGTTTTCATTTCTAAAATTTCTATAAAATGTGCGGTGTTTTTGTTGTCACATGGTACAATAGACTATAAGAATATTTAACGAAAGAGGTTTTTTTATGAATCTTTTAGCAGCACTTGCAAGTGTACGGATCTTTCCCAGAAAAGCTTCCCATCAGACACTGACTACCCGTTGGGGAAAAGCTCTTGATCCGCAGCACATACTGGAAGAATATCCACGTCCGCAAATGATCCGCGATCAATATATCAACCTGAATGGAGAATGGAATTACACAGTTCTTTCAAAAAAAAATACCATAACCAAAGAAGGAACTCTTCTCGTTCCTTTTTCTCCGGAAGCCCCTCTTTCCGGTGCCGGTTTCCAGTTAAAGCCGCACGAAAAAATGCTCTGTGAGCGCCTGCTGTCGGTCAAGTGCCTTCCTTCCGACGGATCCCGGTGCATCTTGCATTTTGGTGCAGTCGATCAGTATGCGAAAGTTCTGGTAAATGGAAAAGTAGTTGTCTCACATATCGGCGGATATCTTCCATTTTCTGCTGATATCACAGATGCTCTGCAGGTGGGTTGCAACACTCTGACTGTACACATTGAAGACCGTTCCGACACTTCTTATCACAGTGTTGGAAAACAGAAATTAAAGCGTGGCGGAATGTTCTACACCGCCCAGAGTGGAATCTGGCAAACAGTATGGATGGAATGGGTTCCGGCTGTCTATGTCAAAAAACTGGAACTCACCCCTCTATATGAAAAAGAGACGGTACACGTATCCCTTCTTTTAAATCATCCGATTTCCGGATGCAGCGATGCCGAAGCGGTTGTCTGTCACGTCAGAGACATGGACGGTCGCCTGATTTCCAAAGGGATCTGCACCAATCAGTCTGACTCTCTTTGCTGTTACTCCTGCTACTGTGACGTCAACAATATGCATCCCTGGAATCCTGATGATCCTTATCTTTATACAATTGAGATACAGGCAGGCGAAGATAAAGTCACCGGCTATTTTGCAATGCGTACCTTTACCATCGAACCGGATAAAAAAGGACTTCCCCGCTTCTGCCTGAACCATGAACCACTTTTTCTGAATGGAGTCCTGGATCAGGGATACTGGCCGGACGGGCTTTACACTGCACCATCTGATGAAGCGCTGATCTATGATATCCAGACCATGAAAAATCTCGGCTTCAACATGATCCGTAAGCATGTAAAAGTCGAGACTGCAAGATGGTATTATCATTGCGACCGCCTTGGAATGATCGTCTGGCAGGACATGGTAAACGGTGGCACCTACAATGCTCCGTTCATGACCTGGCTGCCTGCACTCTTTCCAAAATTCAAGCTTCACACCAGTGACCGGATTCATCCTCTCTTCGGCAGGAAAAATGTACATGGCAGAGAAGAATTCATCCGTGAATGCAAAGAAACTGTCACTGCCCTAAAAGCATTCCCATGCATCAGCACCTGGGTAATCTTCAATGAAGGCTGGGGACAGTTTGATTCAAAAAAGCTCACTGCCTTATTCCGCGAACTGGATGACACCCGGCTCATCGATTCCGCCAGTGGCTGGTTTGACAGACGGCAGGGAGATTTCAAAAGTGAACATAACTACTTTGCAAAGCAGTTCGTAACTCCATCTGACCGCGCTTTCGTCATCTCCGAATACGGAGGCTACACCTGCCCGGTTAAAGGACATACCTGCTCCGGCAAGACATACGGATATAAAATCTGCTCTTCACAGGAAGAATTCCAGGCAGCCTATCATAAACTTATGTCTGAAGAAATCACCCCCCTCAAAGAACAGGGATTGTGCGGAGCAGTATATACACAACTCTCCGACATCGAAGATGAAATAAACGGGCTGATGACTTACGACAGGGAGGTTTGTAAGTTGTAGGTGGTTGACAAAGTTACGCACCCATGGATTCGGATTCACCCCCGCTCGCGCTTAGTCCGCAAACGTAGCGGATACTAAGTTCGATGATGTCTGACGACATCCTCTCACTAAGTACCGACGTTTCCGATGGGGTTCATTCCGAATGCATGGGTGCTTGCGTTTGTCGCTCCAGTACAAGTTGTGCGGAGGCGCTTCGCTGCCGCACTGGGAAAATACTATTTTAATTTCAGTGGGATAGGTTGCTCAGGAACGTAAACTTTATACCTTATCAATATACCTCCAGTACTTCTGCAAATCCATTGCCACCACTTCCCGTCAGACACCACATCCAGGCGATGCGCAGCGGATGCCGTCCCCCCTGGTATTAGTTTTTTGTGCGCTTAGTATGGTGCCGTCTTCCCCCCTTCGCCGATGCGGTTCTGGTGTCATAGCACAGCCCGGGGCAGAACGATAATTCTGCTGGCGGGCCCTCAAAAAACGCCGGCACTTAGTGAGGGGATAACGCTTGCGGTATCACCGAACTTAGTACCGCTGCGTTTTTTGCGGAGCGAAAGCGCGCCCGAAAGCAGAAATATCGTTCTGCCCCGGGCGTCCCTTTCCCCACCACCTAACTCATCAGCAAAATCCCCGAAAACGGCGGCAGGTCCAGCGTCACATGCGTCCCTTTTTTTGCTTTTGCCGGCAATGTCTTTTTCTTTTTTGTATTTCCTCCATATTCATCCCAGTCCGTATCCAGTATCACACTGAGTTTTCCTTCTTCTTCGGTATCCAGTTCGTAATCTTCCTGTTCTTCGTCTGAGAAGTTGAATATCGCGATAAAATTCTTATTTTTTCCTTTTCTTTTGATCGCATAGATACAGCGTTCTTCCTGATGGCAGTCCAGCCATTTAAAATTCTCCGGATCATAATCATGCCAGAATGCATCATTTTCCTGACCGATACGGTTCAGTTCGATCATATAACGGTGAAATGCATCATGGAGCGGATATTTTAGGATATCCCAGTCCTGCTCGCGGCTTTCATCCCACTCGCGAAGCTGACCGAATTCATTTCCCATGAAATTCAGCTTCTTACCAGGATGCGCCATCATATACAGGTACATAGCTCTTGCCTGCGGGAACTTATCCTCATATTCTCCGTTCATCTTCTGGAGAATCGTTGCCTTTCCATGTACCACTTCGTCATGACAGTATTCCAACAAAAAATGCTCATTATAATAATACATCATCGAGAATGTCAGCTTATGATAATCTCTGCTTCTGTATTCTGGTGCACTCTGGAAATATTCCAGTGTATCGTGCATGAAGCCAAGATCCCACTTGTAATCAAAACCAAGTCCTCCCTGGTCAATCGGTTTGGTAACACCTGGAAAATTGGTGGAATCTTCTGCGATCAGCATGGCTGTCGGATGAAGGGACTTTAGTCCCTGGTTCATCACCTTCAGAAAATCCAGTGTCGTCCCGTTAACACCTCTGGCCTCGTCACCCTGCCAGTAGATCAGACGGCTGACTGCATCCATACGGATTCCGTCAAAATGGAACTCACTCAGCCAGTAATTTGCTGCCGACTGTAAGAAACATCGTACTTCCCCTCTGGAATGCATGAAATTACAGCTTCCCCATTCGCTTTCACCTACTGCCGCATTTGGATATTCATACAGACAGGTTCCGTCAAATTCTTTCAAGCCATAATAATCGACTGCAAAATGTACCGGAACAAAATCCATGATCACACCAATTCCTGCCTGGTGACACTCATCCACAAATTTTTTCAGCTCATCCGGTGTTCCATAACGTGCGGTCGGCGCAAAAAATCCGGTATTCTGATATCCCCAGGATCCGTCAAAAGGATGCTCGGAAAGTGGCATCATCTCAATATGAGTATAATGATTCTTTTTTACATAAGGAATCAGAAGCTTTGCAAGCTCAATATAAGTATACCAGTCGGTCTGCCCTTCTCCTTTTTTTCTCCAGGATCCTGCATGGATCTCGTAGATATTGACCGGACTGTCAAATCCGACTGTCCGGTTCTTCATCCATTTTTCATCCTTAAATTTATAACTATAAAGATCCGTTAAGATTGAGCAATCTCCTGGTCTTAATTCCATCTGGAAGCCATATGGATCACAGTGCTCTACCCTTCCTCCATTTGCTGTGTAAATGCAGTACTTATACAGCTGACCAGTCTTCGCCGGAATCGGCTCTGACACATATACACCGCTCTGTCCCTCCTGATACATCGGGATCTCTGTCCAGTTACTGAACTCTCCAAATACGCACACTCCTTTTGCCGATGGTGCAAACACACGGAAAATAAAATTTTCACCCTCTTTATGCGCTCCAAAATAACGATATACATCAAAAAGATGCCCTGTATAAAACTCCTTCCGCATCTCTTTTCCCCCTGTTTATTTATTTTTTTGAAAAGATATGTTTGATAAAAACATACATTACAATGGCAAATGCCATCAGATATCCAAACGCACCGATTGCCGGAATCCCCCACAACCTTGGCTGCATATTGGTTGTACAGATAATGCTGGAACTGATCAGAAGTGCCATCACCCACAGTCCCATTACAATATTCCGCACCAACCTCCTGAGCAACCCGGAAAGTTCATCCGAAGTATGAAGATCCAGATTGACTCTGGTCTGTCCTTTCATGTGACCCTGCAGGATGTCTGCTGCAAGGGAAGGAATATCCATTGCCTTGTGAAGAGAACGATACAGTCTTTTTGCATCATTCTTTATCTCTTTTTTCCACTGTTCCTTCGTCAGAAAGCTCTCCTTCATCCGTGCCGCCGCAATCTCAACCATGTTGATCTGCGGACTGATCTCGGCAAGCACACCTTCCATATTGGCGAGTCCTCTTGCAAGCATAGTAAGTCCATGAGGCATGGAAATTTTATTTTCCTTCATAACTTCCATCAGATCCTGCATAACTTCCGCAATATCGATATCACCCATATCAATCGTTCCATATTTTGCCATCAGATTATTGATATCTTCATACAGCTTGCTCTGATCCGGCTTTCCGCGGAACTCGCCAAGTGCCATCACCGCTTCCTGGATCAGACCGATGTCATTCTCTGCCACACCTTTGACTGCATTACTGATCTGTTCCCGGTCACGCTCGGTAAGTCTTCCCATCATTCCCATATCGATCCAGACAATCTTTCCATCACGGATACGCACATTGCCCGGATGCGGATCAGCATGAAAAAAACCATCCTCCATAACCTGGCGAATGTAATTATCTACAAGCTTTGTTCCAATCTCATTCAAATCATAGCCATTTGCCAGCAGATTTTCTTTATCGTTGATTGCAAATCCATCAATATATTCCATCACTAGCACATGGTTGGTCGTATATTCGCGATAGAGCCGAGGCGTTGTAACAAAAGCCACATCCTGATTGCGTTGGGCAAATTCTTCCATACTGGCTGCCTCCAGAAGAAAATTCATCTCCTGCTGGGTGACAGTCCAGAGCTCGTCCAGAACCATGTTAATATCCACCATGTCCTTGATCGTACCTGGCGGGACCAGCTTTGCCGCTTTGTGGAGCAGACTGATATCTCTGGACATTACCTTATAGATGCCCTGCCTCTGAACTTTGACGACAACGTCTTCCCCAGTCTTCAGAACCGCCCGGTGGACCTGTGCGATCGATGCTGATCCCAGTGGATGCACATCAATGCTCTGGAACACTTCGTTCCACTCATAACCGTAGGACTTGCGGATCACTTCTGCTACCTGTTCAAATGGCATCGGTGTCACCTCGGAATGAAGCCGCATCAGTTCTTCACAATAGCTTTTCGGAAGAATATCGGAATGCAGTGACATGATCTGACCAAGCTTAATATAAGTCGGCCCCAGATCCTCCAGGATCAGCCGGAGCTTTTCCGGGGTAAGTCCACCGGTAATCCCATGTTTTCTGAGGACTGCTGTCATCTCCCGCAGTCTGGAACCATATTTATTTGACTCTTTTGGCTGGTTTTTGTTACTCATTCATGTCCTCGTTGCCAGATTCGATTGCTTCAACTTCTTTTGCTGCTTCCTCTGCCGTCTCTGTTTCAACAGTTTCAGCCGTCTCTCCTGCCTGTTCTACAGCTTCTTCTACTTTTTCTGTTTCTTCTTCAGAAACTGCTGCTTCACGCTCATAAATTCTTTCTTTGAGCTGTTCAATCTGCTCCGGTGTCATCTTATCAAGCAGCTCGTCCAGTTCTTCCGGTGAAGATGTCTTAACAGAAACATTGACATTTTCTTTTACAGTCTTCTTGATATTGTGGCGAAGTTCCTGATTCAGAACTTTTCCCTGTTCTACAGCTGCTTCTCCACGTTCTGCCATCTTATCCAGAACCTCTTTTGACTTTTCTACAGTTACTGCTGCTGTACCAATCCCTGCAAGTAATACTTTCTTAACTCCATCTCCTAAACTTCCCATAACGTCTATCTCCTTTCACAATTTCAATCTGCTTTAAAACCCAAGGAATGTAAGCCCCTTTGGCAGAAAAATAATAATCCCGGCGATCGCTGCCATAATTGCTGCGATCAGAACCGCACCTGCTGCTGTATCTTTTGCAATCTTTGCAAGTGGCTTCCGCTCTTCCGTCACCAGATCGACCACCGCTTCTACTGCGGTATTGACCAGCTCCAGCGCCATGATAAGCCCAAAAAGTGTCAGGCAGATGCACCATTCCAGCGATGAGATCTTCAATATCACTCCGGCAATCACTACCAGAATCGCTGCCGCACAGTGAATCTTCATATTCCGCTCTTTTTTGATACAGGTACCAATCCCTTCAAATGCGTATCCAAAACTTTTATAGAGCGGATCTTTCTTCTGACTGTCCATATTTCATCACCTGCTTCTTATTATTGTCTTTATTTTACCAAATCAGCTCTATAATAACCAGTCTTTTCCGTATTTTCTTTCTATACAATCTGTAAAAATTGTAAATTTGTATTTGTATGATGTAAGAATCAAAATTCACTTTTGACATTCACATCATTTAATGTTGTGGCAAAAGGTATTTTGACCCCTTTGATACCAGATTGCGACGTGCTTTGCACTCTCGCAATCCTCATCATTTGTATTGAAAAAAGCGGAAATACCATTTCTGATATTTCCGCTTCTCTGTCTGTTTATTTTATCTCTAATTCATCCATCGTTGTTTCCGCATTCATTGCAAAAAGTACACCTCCGAGGAATCCCGGGAAAACAATCGCATATCCTGCAAATATGATCAGCCAGGATATTCCTTTTAACACCACCAGACTGACAACTCCCCAAAGTGCTGCACCTATAACCCCACACAATAATGCATTCGTCAGCAGAAACCATCCTGTCATACTCTTTTTTCCATATTTTTTATTCTTCCAGAAATCCCACAGCTTTCTCATTTTACATCTTCCTTTCCAAATTCCTTACCTTTAACAGAATCTTAACAAAGGTATGTAAAATCCAAAGGATCTGCCATGTAAAATCTATGTAAGAATTTCAAATCACCTGATGCTTCAGCCACTTTCTGCTGTGGAATCTCCACGAAAAAATAATCCCACGGAGTGTCCAGTCTGAAAACATTCCGATCCACACGCCCATCGCTCCGACACCAACTATCCGAATCATAAATACGCTGAGGCAAAAACGGCACAGCCACATCGTCGTGCAAGATGTGAGCATTGAAAATTTCACATCCCCGGCTGCGCGCATACCATAGCCCGGGATAAATGCCATAATCCATACCAATGGCTTTACAATCGTGATCCACATCGTCATATGGATACACATATCCGCACTTTCTTTTTCCATACCACCAAGGATCGTGATCGGTTTTGTCAGCACAAATACACTCAGACAGCTGATGATCAGAATCACTTCCGCAATCATACAAAGCTTTTTGATATAGTAAACCGCTTCATCTTTTCTGCCAGCCCCAATACACTGTCCAACAATCGTCATCAACCCAACGCCAACTCCGATTGCTGCAATTCCATTCAGATTTTCCAGAATACTCGTCATTGCCTGTGCCGCGATTGCCACTGTGCCGAGCGTTGATACGGAGGACTGAATCGCAAGCTTTCCAAGCTGGAACATACTGTTCTCTACCCCTGACGGGATACCGATACTTAGAATTCTCCGGATCATCCGGAAATCTGGACGGATTTTCAGATAATCACGCACCACGATCGGCTGCCTGTCCTGACGCAGCTGGGCCAGAACTACAACTGCACAGAAAACACGTGAAATCAGAGTTGCAAGTGCTGCCCCTGCAACACCCATATGAAATCCCCAGATCAGCATTGCATTTCCTGCAATGTTCATCACATTGGATATCATGGAAATGAGCATCGGACCTTTCGTATTATCCTGTGCCCTGAAAATCGATGCTGCCGAATCATAAGCTGCGATAAACGGAAAGGACAGTGCCGTGTAGAAGAAATAAATTTCCGACGCACGCATGACCTCCGCCTCCACTGATCCAAAGATCAGACGCAGCATCGGCTTTTGGAAAACAAGACAGATCAGGCTGATCACAACCGAAATTGCCGTAATAATAAACAGCACCTGCCTTGCGGATTCATTTGCCCGCTTCACATTCTTCTGTCCGATATACTGTGCACAGACGATCGCACCTCCTGCCGCCAGCGCAGAAAACGCCTGGATCACCAGCACATTGATCGAATCCACCAGCGATACTGCTGAAATCGCCGCAGATCCCACATTGCTTACCATCATTGTGTCCGCTGTTCCCATGATGGAGTTCAGAAGCTGTTCCAGAACGACCGGTATCAGAAGATCTGCAATCATTTTATTTGTGAACATATGCTTTTGTTCCATTTTCTTTTAACTCCCTTTTTTCTCTGCTTCTCTCTTATTTCATTCCTGATTTCAAATAATTTCAAAAAAATCCCTTTGCTATTATGGTCTTCTTAAACTCAGAATGCAAGTATTTTTTTGCCCTGATGCGTTTAACAGACGGCTTTCTTTCTATCTCACATAGTTTTCAAACCCAAATGAGGCAGAAACCGTTTTTTTCATACATACTTTCTACCTATCAGCACATACTTATCTTATCCTGCCGGCAGTTTTTAAGATTTTCACTTTTTTCTGCCTGTGCCATATCAGATAAGGAGGTCCCCATGAAAAAAGAAAAACATTCTGATATTTCATCCCGCAAAAAATCCAATCAGAAGATCATCGATTCCTACGATTATCTGTCTAATGCAGCATCTGCGCAGGACTGCACCGGTCTGATCCCTGTCGGTCCCACAAACAGAGCTGAGCTGGAATCCTACGAAGAAGTCTATCATTATCGGCCGCCAAAAATTGATCCGAAGAAATGTGAGTGACTTCTATCAACCAAATAAGGAACGGTTTCGCTCTTTTTGTTCGAAACCGTTCCTTATATTTACGCTGGTAACTACTACTATAACATGAAAAAGCATAGAACATCCTTTGTCTCATTTTCTACAAAAATCATCCCGGTAAATTTCTGGTATCCTTCTTTTTTCGCCATCTCCAAAGAAACCCGCAGGCGCTCGATTTCCCGGCTGCGCAGCTTTTCAAAATGTTCGATCGTATCTTTTCCTTCATAGCAATAGCCCTTTGTTCCAACCAGGGCATATTCGCCATAAGAATAAAAATTATTCTGGAGAAATTCCAGACGTTCGGAAAACATTTCCTTCATTTGCACCAAGATAAACGGTAATCTTCATCTTCTATTCCTCATCAAAATCTACTTCAAATACGCCTTCCGGTGTCTTCATGGTCAGGATTCCAAGATTAAAATCATCATCCTGAATCGTGATATGATATTCAAACACGACATCATCATCAAATTTGGAAAGTAAAATATATTCTCCATTTTCCTTTCCTTCAATCTGATCACAGATATCATCGTATACATCCTCTCCGGAAATCAGTCTCGGATATCCGGATGATTTGATTTTCTTTTCAATTGCTTCATATAATTCGTTCATGCTTTCTCTCTCTTTCTTTTTTTCATTTTATGTTGTTCTTTTTACGAGAATCTGATCTTACATCTCGTCCCGAAATCGCACATTTTAATTTATGCTGATTTCTGCATAACATACCCGCTCTATATTTTCTATTTTGACCAGGTCAGTTCTTCCTTCCCGGTATAATCAAATTTACCATCGTTTTTCTCTTCCAGCGCCTTGATCATATGATAGGTGTATTCATTATACGGCATCGGGATTCCAAGCTCTTTTCCCATCCGAACAAGCGCGCCGGAGAACATATCGATTTCCGTGTGGCATCCGGCATCCAGATCCTGCAAGGTGGAATATCTGGCTGACGGTGGGACCGCACTTCCTCGTCCGGACGAGCTTTCGGTCTTGCTCATATCGATTCCTTTTGCCTGTGCGACTGCTTCCAGCTCTCTTTTTAATCCGTCACTGATTGCTTTCATGTGCACGCTGTCACGGTAACATCCAACGCCTGCTCCCAGAATCGCCTGCGGCAGATTGCTGCACACATTCAGGCAAAACTTGCACCAGATCTCTTCCTGAATATACTCTGTGGAGCGGAAATGAATCCCGGTATCTGCAAATAACTCTTCCACTGCTTTCACCCGCTCGCTGTCGAACGGCGCGAACGGTTCTCCGAAAATGATTCCAAGTGTGGTCGGTGGATCAAAATGATAACCGTCTTCCTCTTTATGTGAAGCCACTTTGATCAGTGCCGGTAACACATGCTCCATTCCCACTGTTCTGCCAATGATTTCTTCGCTGTCAATACCGTTCATCAGACTCATGATCGCCGTATGCTCGCCTGTTGCTTTTTGTATACTCTCCAAAGCACCTTCCAGTGAACCGTATTTCAAAGCAACCACCATCAGATCCACGTCATGTGCCTCATCCGGAGTCCACACTTCCGGATGGTAAGTCTTGCCATTGATCGCACATCCGTTCTTTTTCAAACGTTCTGCTCTTTCTCCTTCAGCGATTACTCCAAGCCGGATATCTGATTTTTCAGAAAGACCCCAGATCACATAAGAGCCTACTGCTCCCGCACCTAAAACTGCAACTGATTTTATCTTCATCTTCTCTCACCTCGTAAATTTTCTATTTTTCAACCTTTCGGAGTACCCTTGCCGGATTGCCGACGATTCCCGTCTTTTTCAATAAAATTCCAAAAACCATGACAAACGCCAGAGATGCTGCACGTAAAAGTACCGCTGCCATTTTGTTGTCCTCCTGATGTATGTTATTTTCTCTTTATCCCCGCATCGGTGTCCTGACTTCAATCAAATTGCCATCCAGATCATAAAAACGGATCACTTTCTGTCCCCAGCTGTACATCATCAGCCTGGTGACATATTTGGTTTCCGGATACAGTTTTTCTAATTTTTCAGTAAATGCTTCAATATTCCGCTCTTCAAAATAAAGTTCACAGGAATTATTCTCCGGGACAACTTCTTTTCCTGTAACATCCTTCCAGACTTTTTCGTCCTGTAAAACAAGTCCTTCTGTCAGAATAACGTTTCCATCATTGTCCAGAATGATATCCAGACCAAACAGATCATGATAGAATTTCTTTGATTTTTCAATGTCTTTTACGACAATCAGGATATTCCTTAATCTCATCTTCTCCTCCACAACCTGATTTTTTTACTCTATCAGTTTTTTCTGATCTTCCTGAAATAGCTACCGCAAATACTTCTGTGTCTTTTCCATTACGTTTTTCAGGATATCAATGTTTTGTAAAATATTTTCTTTTTCCAATGAATGATTGGCATCCTCATACACATAAATCGGAACTGCCTGATTCTTTGAACATGCAATTACTTTTTTTACATCGCTCCACGGATCCGCAGTTCCAATAAATGCAATTGCATCATCATGTTCAAACATAAAAGTCTGTTCAAGCGGGGTATACAAAATCTGGCAGCATTTTATCTTATATTTCTCAGCATAAGCGGATGCAATAATGGTTCCTACGCTTTTGGAAATAAATAAAACTTCACTGTACTCGTCAAATGCGATTTCTTCAAGCTTCTTTTCTGCCTGCGCATACAAGCACTCAAATGCCTCTTGCATTTTCTTTTTATCGCCGCGTATATTTTTGCCATTATAGGAATACTCCTGCATGACTATCTTTTCATATCCATATTCCTGAACCAGTTTTCTTGCATAGTACAAAAGTGGCTTATCACAATGATAACCAATTCCTGGGAAAAATACTGCTATTTTCATGGCATCCTCCTGATTTATCTTTTATTTCCATATTTATCAAAATTTTTTCTGAGTGCAATCTCCGTCGGTATGATCGAACCCACCAGTGGAATCATCTGAAATACACACAGAATTCCCCCGACATTTCCTATGGCATCATTAGACTTTCCCATAACCAGAAGTAACACAATTAAAGATACCACCAAAAGAATAAGTCCACAGATATACCAGATCTTTCCGCAATAATGATGTGCAAATACCCAGGTGTCCTGATTCTTCATTGACATTGATGTTCTGTAACCAAACACATAATTGATCTGATCCGGTGCTTTTTTCAAAAACATTTTTCCGAAGCCGATCATTGTAAACGGAATCAGTAAATCCATTATAAGCATAAAAATCCAGAATCCCATAACCGCACCTCCATTATTTTATCTTTTTTCAGTTTTTCTCAGATACACACACCCCAAATGTCTTATGTTTCAGTTTACTCTCTTGGGACAAATTAATCAACAAACCGTTTTCGGTTCTTGTGCATTTTGTGGTAAAAAAGAAACTGGAAATTTGTGCAAATGCTGGTGAATTCGGTTCTCTATGCAAATCAATTTTTAAGGCAGGACTCGCTCCTTTCGGACTTGCTCTGACTCCTAATATTTCACTGGTGATCATCAACCTGATATTGCAGGGCGTAGGTGATGGAAGTCAGCCACTTATGAGCAAATATTATGGTGAAAAAAGGACAAATGACTTAGCCGAAGCGAAACATATGGCTTATACTTTTGCTATTATTTATCTGCCATATTACTCGGATAAATTATATGATAAAATAAGGGACTTTTAGTTGCAGGTTGTTCTGGAGTTTCAAAATCTTCAGCGGAGAGCGATTGGCTATCAGATAAAAACACCAATTTCACATTTTTTGCATATCTTAAATGAGAATGTTATACCACCCAGGAGGACTTATGAAAAAAAATTTTATATCCTTACTTTTTGTTTCTGCTATAACTGTCGGCCTTTTATCAGCTTGCAGCTCTGCACCTGCCGATGATAATGCTACGAATCCTAAAGCTGAAACCGTCACTTCCCAAGCCAGTCATGACACCAATTCTTCTCCTGTCTCTGTGACACTGAACGAAGTCGCCCATTCTATCTTCTATGCCCCGCAATACGTTGCGATTGAAAATGGGTATTTTGCTGATGAAGGAATTAATTTGACTCTTGTTACTGGTTTTGGGGCGGATAAAGTTATGACCGCCGTCCTCTCCGGTGAGGCAGATATTGGCTTTATGGGAAGTGAATCTTCGATTTATACTTACCAGGAGGGTGCAAATGATGTCATCAAAAACTTCGCGCAGCTTACGCAGCGCGCCGGAAACTTTCTGGTCGCACGTGAAGAAATGCCGGATTTTTCATGGGATGATCTGAAAGGAAAAGACGTTCTTGGCGGAAGAAAAGGTGGCATGCCGGAAATGGTCTTTGAATACATTTTGAAAAAAAACGGAATTAATCCACAGAAGGATCTTTCTATCAACCAGAGTATTGATTTCGGTTCAACCGCTGCTGCATTTTCCGGTGGGCAGGCAGACTATACCATCGAATTTGAACCGAGCGCTACTGCCCTTGAAGCGGAAAATTCCGGTTATGTCGTTGCTTCTCTCGGCGTTGATTCCGGCTATGTCCCATACACCGCCTATAGTGCCAAAACAAGTTATCTGAATGCTAATCCGAACATCATTCAGAAATTCACCAATGCCCTGCAAAAAGGAATGGATTTCGTTCAGTCCCACACTCCGGAAGAGATTGCAAAAGTCATTGCACCACAGTTCAAGGAAACCGATCTCGCTACAATTACAACCATTGTCAGCCGTTACTACGAACAAGACACCTGGAAATCGGATCTGATTTTCAACGAAGAAAGCTTCAATCTGCTGCAGGATATTCTGGAAAACTCCGGTGAGCTGAAAGAGCGTGTTCCTTATGAAGAACTAGTTACGACTACCTTTGCGGAGAAGGCCGCCCACTAAATAAAAGCGCAGACGCTTCATTTTAAGCCAGCGTCTGCGCTCTATTCTTATATTTTAAAATTTATCCTTCTGAAACTCTTACCGGATATATCCCTCCTGATAAGCCTTCTGCTTATTGAATGTGTACATCTCCGCAAAGGATGCCTGTACATACGGATTTACATAAAAAATCGCAAGAAGTCCACAGGTAACCGCACTCAGCAGATACCATCCAAGGAATGACAAATCCATGATAAATGCTTCCATTTTTTCTCCATCCATCATCTGTTTACTGATCTGGAATGCTTCTTTGTAATCCATTGCCGGATTCTCAGCAATAATATATGGTACCATCAGATATTCATAATGCTTAACGATTCCAGGTACCACCAAAAGCAGACTCCAAAGTGCAGTAAATAAATCTCTTAAAAACATGGTAAGAACAATATTAACATAATGTCCGGAACGGAAACCGTCAAGCAATGTTCCGATTCCCGGCTGTGCAGTCTGGTTCAGGATAAAGAACCGGTATCCACCCATTTTCAGGAGATTACCTACAAATACTTTTGCCACAAGGACAATCAGTATTACTACCGTTGCGATTCCTGCAAGCAATCCGGTAATCATTCCCACATTAAATAAATTTCCACTATATATATCTGAATTCTCACTTACCCGTCTTGCACTGGATTCGCCAGAGACTGTGCCAAAGATTCCCATCAGAAGCGCAACTACAACGGCTGACACATAATTCTTCTTAAATGCTATATTGCCTCTCATTTTAAGTTCTGCTCTATTCCACATCATATACCTCTCCTCCTTCGAATACATTGATATGATTCTCACTACCTATACTTTATCATCTGTAAATCTGTCAATCACTTTACTGATTTTCTATCTGCTCAGCAAGATCATTCAAATACACCCATCTGTCCATCTTTTCTTCCAGTGTTGTCTCTGTTTCTTCTTTCTCTTTCATAAGTTCGGACAACTTCACGGAATTGGTGGCATTCTTAACCATCTCCCGATCCAGCTTTTCGATCTTCTCTTCCAGCTTTGCGATATCCTCATCGATCGTCTCGTATTCCCGCTGTTCTTTATAAGAAAATTTCAGCTTTTTTTCCCGCTGCTTCCAGGTCTTTTTGCTGTCAGACTCACCGGTCTGTGCAGAAGCTGCATCTGACATATTTTCTGCAATTGTCTGTCCGTCTTTCGGTTTTTCAAGCTCCACACGGATCAGATAATCGGAGTATCCACCTTCCGACTGACGGATTTTCCCACCTCCATTAAATGCAAAAATACGACTGACAGTACGATCCAGGAAGTACCGGTCATGGGATACAATCAGAATAATACCATCAAAATGATCCAGATAATCCTCCAGGATTGTCAGCGTCTGGATATCCAGATCATTGGTTGGCTCATCCAGGATCAGTACATTTGGTGCTTCCATCAAAACACGTAGTAGATAAAGTCTCCGTTTCTCGCCTCCGGATAACTTTTCAATCCGTGACCACTGCATTGCCCCGTCAAAAAGAAATCGTTCCAGCATCTGGGACGCGGTAATCTTCCCGTCAGAAGTTGCAATGTACTCACCTGCTTCTTTTACATAATCAATGACACGCTCGGATTCATCCATATATTCATTCTCCTGCGAGAAATAGCCAATCTTGATTGTCTGTCCAATTTCAATAGTTCCGACATCCGGTTTTATGATCCCGTTGATAATCTTGAGCAGCGTCGATTTTCCACATCCATTATGTCCAATAATTCCGATTCGGTCTTTCTTCAGAAAAATATAAGAGAAATCTTCGATCAGCTTCTTTTCTCCATAAGATTTGCAGATTCCGGAAAGTTCGATTGTTTTATTCCCCATACGGGAAGCCACAGAATCCAGCATTACTCGCTTTTCTTCCTGAATATCTTTCATTTCCTGCATAGCATGAATCCGGTCAATATGCGCTTTCTGTTTGGTACTTCTCGCCCTTGCGCCGCGGTGTAGCCATTCCAGCTCCGTACGCAAAAGGCTTTTTCTCTTACGTTCTGTGGCAAGCTCCATGTTCTGACGCTCGGCTTTCAGACGCACAAACTCGGAATAATTGCCTGGATAGTTATATAATTTCCCATGATCAACTTCCACGATACGATTTACCACACGGTCCAGGAAATAACGGTCATGCGTAACCATCAGGATCGCTCCCCGGAACTGGATCAGATATTCTTCCAGCCATTCGGACATCTCATTGTCCAAATGGTTCGTCGGTTCGTCAAGGACCAGAATGTCTGCCGGTGTTAAAAGTGCCCGGACAAGTGCCACCCTTTTCTTCTGTCCACCGGACATATGCTCAATCTTTTCATCATAATCGGTAAATCCAAGCTGATTCAGCATAGACTTTGCTTCTGCCTCGATCGTCCAGCGGTTCAGCTCATCATAATTTCCTTCTGTTGCCGCGCGAAGAATTGTTGTTCCTGCTTCAAATACCGGCGTCTGCGGAAGATAGCAGATCTTCACCTGATTCCCCATGCTGATCGTTCCGGCATCACTTTCTTCGATTCCGGCAACGATTTTCAGCAAAGTGGATTTACCCATTCCGTTGACTCCGATCACACCGATTTTTTCATTTTTATTGATTCCAAATCCCACATCATCCAGAAGCACACGATCCGTATAGGCTTTGGATACATGTTCCATTGTCAGTAAATTCATATATTTTCCCCTGTGATTCCCTGTTTTGTCTTTTTCCATTATAGCAATTTGTACGGGTGCTAGTCAATCCAAAGTATCTCACCCGGCACCGATTCTGACACGCAAAAAGCACAGAATCCTATCCGTTACCGGACAGTCCCTGTGCTTTCACATATCCCCATATTCTTTTTATCTTATGATGTGAGTGTCAAAAATAAATTTTGCCGCTCACTGGTGTAATCAGATTGCTCCATTGCTCAACAAGCTTGCATCGGCTTTCTGACCTTTTTGACCCTGGTATCATCATCTTATAAGAAAATATATTTCAGGATAAACAGTATCACCAGTACATACATCAGTACACTGATCTTCTTTTCTTTTGCTTTTCCTGTAAGTACGTTGATTACTACATAAGAAATCACTCCCATGGAAATACCTTCTGAAATACTGTAGCAGAATGGCATTGCCGCGATACAGATAAAGCACGGAATTCCTTCGCTATAATCACTGAAGTTAATTCCTGCCACATTGCTCAGCATATAGAAGCCGACGATGATCAGTGCCGGAGCTGTCGCAAAGGACGGAATTGCAAGAAAGATTGGTGATAAGAAAAGGGAAATTCCAAACAGGATCGCTGTTGTCAGGGATGTTAAACCTGTACGTCCTCCTTCTGTTACACCAGAAGCACTCTCTACGAATGTTGTTGTTGTAGAAGTTCCGAGTACTGCTCCAACTGTAGTTGCAACTGCATCTGCCATCAGTGCCCCTTTAATTCTCGGAAGCTTTCCGTCTTTGTCAAGCATGCCTGCCTTTGTAGATACACCGATCAGAGTTCCGAGTGTATCAAAAAGATCTACGAAAAGGAATGCAAATACTACAACAACGAATTCCAGTGAAAATACATTCTTAAAATCAAGCTTTCCAAATACCGGTGCAAGGCTTGGAATTGCAAGTCCGGAACTGAAATCCGGAAGCAGACTGTAGAATCCGATCTCCGGATTCGGTACATAAAGACCTGCTATCTGGCAGATGATTCCAAGTATCCATGTGATCAAAATACCCCAGAGGATATTTCCTTTGATGTTCTTAATCACCATGATTGCTGTAATCAGCACACCTATGATTGCAAGAAGTACAGTAATTCCAACGTTATTGAAGCTTGCTTCCACTCCATTTGCCTGATTATATGCATCTACGGAGAAGAGCTGTACCAGAGTAGATCCTCCGACAACGATATTGGCATTCTGAAGTCCAAGAAATGCAATAAATAATCCGATACCAACGCTGACTGCTGTCTTAAGACAAGTTGGGATCGCATTGAAGATCGCTTCTCTGACATTCGTCAGGGAAAGAATAATGAAAATAATACCCTCTGCAAATACTGCAGTCAGTGCAGTCTGCCATGAGTAGTTCATACCGATTACTACAGTATAAGCAAAGTAAGCATTCAGTCCCATACCAGGTGCAAGTGCAAATGGATAATTTGCGAATACTGCCATACACAGCGTACCGATCAGTGATGCAAGTGCTGTTGCAGTAAAGACTGCCCCCTGATCCATACCCGCTGCGGAAAGAATGCTTGGATTGACTGCCAGGATATACGCCATCGTCATAAATGTCGTAATACCTGCAAGAATCTCAGTTTTGACATCGGTGTGATTTTCTTTAAGCTTAAACACCTTTTTCAACATATTGTTTTCCTCCTGCTGTCTGTCTCGGATATTCCCTCTCACTCCTTAAAATATCCTCGTACAATTTTCTTGTAGCAGAGAATATTTTAGCAAAAAGAAGAGAGAAAGTAAACACATTACTTTCTCTCTGATTTCTAACTCTTGTTCGCTATTACTGTTCATAGTAGCTGTATACCGCAACTATTTGCTCTCTCTAATCTTCTTTCTGAGCGGAAGTAC
>NZ_JAQDGZ010000029.1:0-29118 GCF_027663865.1 Coprococcus sp. AF99-45 | reverse complement strand
ATTTTCTATCAATAAAAAATTTATGAAAAGATTGTAAAAAAGTCATATTTTATAGTATACTAGGTTTGAATTGCTTCTATGAAAGTAAAATTATGGACAAAAAGGATGGAACTTTATGAAAATTGGGTTTGATAATGAAAAATACCTGCAAATGCAGTCTTCTCACATTCGTGAGCGAATCAATCAGTTTGACAACAAACTGTATCTCGAATTCGGTGGAAAGCTTTTCGATGACTATCATGCTTCCCGCGTGCTTCCTGGATTTCAGCCGGACAGCAAATTACATTTACTAAAAGAATTATCGGATACCGCAGAGATTGTGATCGTTATCAGTGCAGCCGATATTGAAGCCAACAAAATCCGCGGTGACCTTGGGATCACTTATGACACTGACGTTCTCCGCCTGAAAGACGAATTTGAAGCCAATGGTCTCTTTGTCGGAAGTGTTGTTATCACACAGTACTCCGGACAGAACAGTGCCGATCTTTTCAAAGGACGTCTGGAAAAGCTTGGCATTAAAGTTTATATCCATTATGTAATAGAAGGTTATCCTTCCAACATCCCGCTGATCGTAAGTGACGAAGGATACGGAAGGAACGAATATATTGAGACAAGCAGACCTCTGGTTGTCATCACCGCACCTGGACCTGGAAGTGGAAAGATGGCTACCTGCCTTTCCCAGCTCTATCATGAGCACAAGCGCGGAGTCCGCGCAGGATATGCCAAATTCGAAACCTTCCCGATCTGGAATATCCCGTTAAAGCATCCGGTCAACTTAGCATATGAAGCAGCTACTGCTGACCTTAACGATGTAAATATGATCGACCCGTTCCATCTGGAAGCTTACGGTGTTACTACCGTCAACTACAACCGTGACGTAGAGATCTTCCCTGTACTGAGTGCAATTTTTGAGCGCATTTACGGAGAAAATCCATACAAATCACCAACAGACATGGGTGTTAACATGGCTGGTAACTGCATCTGTGACGATGAAGTCTGCAAAGAAGCTTCCCGTCAGGAGATCATTCGCCGCTACTACCGCACCATGGACCGTTTCCTTTCCGGTGAATGCCCGAAGGAAGAGACTTATAAGGTCGAGCTTCTGATGAATCAGGCAGGAGTTACCGTACATGACCGTAAGGTTGTTGATGCCGCTCTTGCACGCGCTGAAGAAACCGGTGCACCGGCTGCCGCTCTGGAGCTTCCGGACGGACGCATCGTAACAGGAAAAACCTCTGACCTGCTTGGCGCATCTGCTGCCCTGATCCTGAACGCCTTAAAAGAACTCGCCGGAATCGATCATGATATGCACCTGATCTCACCGACTGCCCTGGAACCGATCCAGAAAGTTAAAACCGAATTCCTTGGAAGCAAGAACCCAAGACTTCACATCGATGAAGCTCTGATTGCACTTTCTATCAGTGCCTCTTCCAATCCGGTTGCTGAACAGGCACTCAGACAAGTCCCGAATTTAAAAGGCTGCCAGGCTCATGTATCCGTTATGCTTGCAAATGTAGATATCCGTCTGTTCCAGAAGTTATCCATCCAGGTTACATCTGAACCGAGATACGAGAAAAAACCGATCTATCAGTAGACAAATATTATATTTTTGATTTTTATACACCCATTTCAAAAAAAATTGTTGTATTTTTTTCTGGAATGGGTGTATACTTTTAAAGTATTTTATAGGGGAATTGATTTCAAGGGGAAATCAAAGTAGCGAGGGAGCCACATAAATTTGTTTTTATGGGGTTTTTTTCTATTTTTATCTGTCAGAAGGTTATACCGGACTTTTCTGATGAATAGAAATCGCATTCTATCTTATTTTTTACAGAACACAATGAGTAGTAGACAAAAAAAATTACCATAAGGAGGGAACTGGAACTATGGCAGTTAAGTATGTATTTGTTACCGGAGGCGTTGTCTCAGGTCTTGGAAAAGGAATCACAGCAGCTTCTCTTGGGCGTCTGCTCAAGGCACGCGGGTACACAGTTACAATGCAGAAATTTGATCCGTACATCAACATTGACCCGGGTACAATGAATCCGGTACAACACGGTGAAGTTTTTGTAACAGACGATGGAGCTGAGACAGACCTTGACCTTGGACATTATGAAAGATTTATCGATGAAAGTCTTACCAAGAACTCGAATGTAACGACAGGAAAGATTTACTGGTCCGTTCTTCAGAAAGAACGTCGTGGAGATTTTGGTGGAGGAACCGTACAGGTCATCCCGCATATCACGAATGAGATCAAGAGCCGTTTCTATCGTAACCCTGCAGCTACAGATACCGAGATTGCGATCATCGAAGTCGGTGGAACCGTCGGAGACATCGAAAGCCAGCCTTTCCTGGAATCTATCCGCCAGTTCCAACATGATATGGGACATGACAATGTTGCGCTGATCCACGTCACACTGATCCCATATCTGCATGCTTCCCAGGAGATGAAGACCAAACCGACTCAGGCAAGCGTAAAAGAATTACAGGGAATGGGAATCCAGCCGGATATTCTGGTCTGCCGTTCTGAGCATCCACTGGATCAGGGAATCAAAGACAAGATCGCCCTCTTCTGTAACGTGCCATCTGATCACGTTCTTCAGAACCTGGATGTGGAATACCTTTACGAAGCACCACTCGCCATGGAAGAAGAACATCTCGCTTCCGTTGTATGCGAATGCCTGAAGCTTGACTGTCCGGAACCGGATCTGAAAGACTGGAAAGAGATGGTCGAATGCCTGAAGCATCCGACACAGGATGTAACAGTCGCCCTGGTCGGCAAATATATCCAGCTCCATGACGCATACATCAGTGTTGTTGAAGCATTAAAACATGGTGGCATCTACAGCCACACAACCGTAAATATCAAATGGATTGACTCTGAAACTGTCACACCGGAAAATGTCGATGAACTTCTCGGTGATGTAAGTGGTATCCTCGTACCTGGTGGATTCGGTGACCGTGGTATCGAAGGTAAGATCGAAGCCATCAAATATGCAAGAACACATAAGGTTCCGTTCCTCGGACTCTGCCTTGGAATGCAGCTTGCCATCGTAGAATTTGCAAGAGACGTTGTCGGATATCATGATGCACACAGCGTTGAACTGAATCCAAACACTACACATCCGGTCATACACATCATGCCTGACCAGATCGGTATTGAAGACATCGGTGGAACCCTTCGTCTTGGTTCTTATCCTTGTGTTCTTAACAAAGAATCAAAAGCTTATAAATTATATGGAAAAGAGGAAATCCACGAACGTCATCGTCATCGTTATGAAGTCAACAATGACTACCGTGATGCTCTTACCCAGAACGGTATGCTCTTATCCGGACTTTCTCCGGACGGAAGAATCGTAGAGATGGTGGAAATTCCGGAACATCCTTGGTTCATCGGAACACAGGCACATCCGGAACTCAAATCCCGTCCGAACAAACCACATCCGCTGTTTAAGGGATTTGTGGAAGCTTCTCTGGAATATAGTAAAGAGAACTAAAATTATATTGTTTCTTCTAAATAAGCTCCAGGATCAACAATTATTTTGCTGATTCTGGAGCTTTTTCTTTATTCGTTCTTTTTTAGCCATTTTAGAATTCCGTACAAACATACGACTAATAAAACCGGGCCAAACCATTTCAGTATAAAAAGAAACGTGTATTTAATAGAGAAAATCCATTCACTATTTGCTGCTGAAATGCCATTTCCTGTTCTAATTTGAAATTGGATCCAGGTATCCAATGCAATGTAACCATAATATAAAAGCAACAGAACACCTAAAGGAATCGAAATCAGTAAAATATTATTTTTTCTTTTCATGCGATCATCTCCTCTTCCATTATTATTTTTTTATTACTTTAATTCTATATTATTTTCAGATTTATTTCAATATTTTTTCGTATTTACAGATTTTTCAGTCATTATGCACTATAAATTGTAGAAGTCGTTTGCGACATCTTCATTATACGCCGCAGTGCGCATCCTGCCGGAGGCTTTTATTACATAGGAAACGAAATTTCCTATGTAATAAAAAAACTGCCACCATCATCGGCGGCAGTAATAAACATTCTTCTATTCTTTTTAACTAGTTCTCATCAGCAATCTCAATCAGTTTATCCAGCAGTTCAGAATAACTATATCCCAAATCTTCCATCAGCTGTGGATACATGGAAATACTTGTAAATCCCGGAAGAGTATTGATCTCATTCAGGTAAACGTGATTGGTCTTCTTATCCAGGAAGAAATCTACACGGCTCAGTCCGTGTCCGTCAATTGCCTTAAAGGCACGAACAGCATACTTACGGATCTGTTCCTGAATCTCTTCATCTACTTTCGCAGGGATACATGTCTTACTCTCTGCATCTTCGTATTTGGATTCAAAGGTATAGAATTCACCATGAGGCATGATCTGTCCGACTCTGGATACGATGATGTCATCATTTCCAAGAACGGCTGTCTCAAGCTCGATACAGTCTACACATTCTTCTACAACGATGTGTGTATCATACTTCGCAGCTTCTTCCAGCTTTGCCATCAGATCTTCCTCTTTATCGCAGCGGTAACATCCAACACTGGATCCGGAACGGCTTGCCTTGATAAAGCATGGCATACCAAGTTCTTTCATAATCGAAGCTTCTACTTCTTCTGTTTCTTCCATGTCTTTTTCGACAACGACCAGTCTTCCGTCATTTCGTTTTTTCACATATACGGATTTAACCTGCGGAATTCCTGCACTTTCAAATACTTTCTTTGCAAAAATCTTATCCATACATGCACTGGATGCAAATACACGGCATCCTACATACGGAAGCTGTGCCAGTTCAAATAATCCCTGGATAGTTCCATCTTCTCCGTAAAGTCCGTGAAGTACCGGGAATGCAACATCCTGACTTCTCAGAAGATCGAATACACCTTCTACCACTTCTGCTCCGTCAAGCCAGGTATCTTTTGACAGGTCATTATCTTCCTGCTTTAAGATGTACCATTTCCCATCTTTTGCAATGCCGACAAGTGTAATCTCATATTTATCTTTATCCAGATGCTTCATCACTGAATTACAGGAAATTCGTGAAATTGAATGCTCACTGGACTGTCCGCCACAAACAACAAGTAACTTTTTCTTCATATCAGTTTCCCTCTGTTTCTTATCATATACTCTTCTCCGGTTCCCTCCGGATACTACTTAGAATAATTTACCACGTCCGCCATGCATTTACAATAAAAGTTTGGAATTTCAATAAATTTTTAAGCATTTTCCAGGCTTTCCACAAATGCAAACAGCTCTTCCATCGATCCCTGGTAATCGCTTTCGATTGGAAGATCCTTTTTATTTTCCTTCGTATCTGTAACAAGGAATGTCTTTACGCCGAGTTTCCGAATTGCAAGATCCTCTTCCACGTCATTTCCTACCATCAGACACTCTTCCGGTCTAAGATGAAACTGTTCAAGAATTGTTCGGTAATAGTCCACATTTGGCTTGCAGTAACAATTATCCTCATAAGTTGTGATCAGCTCAAAATCCTCTGCATCCAGTCCCGCCCATTTGATCCGGTTCATCGTTGCCACCTTTGGAAATACCGGATTGGTTGCAAGGTAGGTGCGGATTCCTTTTTCCTTTGCCTTTTTCACAACCTTGTCCGACAGACTGTTTGGCTGCGTCACCGCAATTGCCTGGTTAAATTCATTTGCATAGAAATCAAGGGCAATCCGTTCGGAATTCTCCGAATCCGTCGGAAGCAGTTCGTCCATATACTGCCAGAATGCTTCCCGGTTGGTACAACTTCCGTCATTATTCACCATCGCTCCATAGCCCTTCCACACGGATGCGATAAATGCTTTCGGATCAAAGGAAATCCCCTCGGATATATATTTTTTTGCCAGAAGCGGCATATAAAAGGTAACAAATTCGTCCTGGTTCATCGGAAGCAGCGTTCCGTCAAGATCAAATAAAATATGTCGAATGTGCATTATTCTTCCTCCAGATTCAGATGATGTAACTTTTTGTAATAAGAGTCCAGCGTATACAAAGCAGCCACCGGATTATTTCCAAGCACCCGATCCTTTACAACCAACGTTGTACTCGGCGCCTCGGCATATTTGTAAAAGAGGCTGTCATGTCCCACGCAAAGTCCCATCACGATATTGATGTCCGTCTTCTCTTTGTTCAGCATCTGCGCCTGCAGGATTGGGTTACACATATGAACTCCGACCTCCTCGCAGCGTTCCGGAATGCCGACCTCGGTCTTTGGAACTTCTCCGATCTTACAGCCCACACCGTACACTTCAAAGCCGTATTCTCTCAAAAGTCCTGCCAGCAGATGGCTTTCCTTTAAGAGTCCCACACAGCTTGCAATTCCGATCTTCTTGGCACCCAGTTTTTTTGCCCAGCGGATCGTCTCCTCCACACGGGTTGCCTGGCAGTAAAAATCGTGCTCGATCTCGGCACTTGCACGCATGATCTTCAGATCTTTTTCATCTCCCAGATAGGTATCAAGCGCCCTCTGCCGGTCTTTCAAGTCCATATTATGTGACACGCAAAATCCCGGATATGGTTTGTTGTTCTCTATATTCTGCTTTGCATTGCATTTCTTAACATTACAGTCTATACATGATAACTTTTTTGTTTCTTCCATGTTTTTGTGCCTCCTCCTGATATACTGATAAGGATAACTGGTATTTTGGGGAAATGCAAGTTAAAATACATCTGCTTTACCAGTCCCTCTGAAAAAAGACTAACCACCACCGTTATGATAGCACCCATGCTTTGATTATATCAGCCGTGAAATTTCACCACAGTAAATTTATCAGTTGGATTCCAACAAACTCTTATCAATGATCTGGAAATTCGCCCGGTGTATGTACAGCGCTTTCCCATCGATCATCAACTTCGTAAACTTTGGCAGATCATCCGGGATTTCCCAGTACACATCTTCTCCACTATACGCTACGATCGGCTGTCCCAGTTGGGATTTGATAACAACAACTCTGGCTTTTCCAAACATATTTTTATACTTATTCAGGACACCTGCAATCGCAGTATTGTCTGTAATCTTACCGCTTGCATTGCTTTCAATATCCTCCTGCGTAAAATCCACATCCGCTTTCAACGCGTCCTGCGCAAAAATACAGGTATCACCACAACTCTCGATTTCCTTTCCATCGATTGTAATCGTAATGACAGAGGAAAGCTCATATCCCGTGATAACATTACCGTCTGAACCATAGCTTGAAGTTTCCACTGCATTTCCCTGCACATTGATCTTGTCTCCTGTGGTTGTCATTACACGATTCCCGTAATTATCATAGGTCGTGATCGTGTACGAATTCCCCACTAATTTTCCTGTAATATCGTTCAATTTGGAGCTGAGCATACTGCATCCCGCAAGCGCTATAGTCATGACTGCGCATACTGCTGCCATTGCAAATCTTTTCTTTTTCATAAATTTTCTCCTTTGTCCTTTCGCAGAATCATCTTTTTGCCATTACCTTACTTTATCTGAAGTATCCCTGTATAATTATGTAAAATGTCGTCCGGCTGCATCGCATCCGATACCATGGCAATCTCAAGCTTATACTCTGTATCCTCATCACCAATTGATCCCTGAACCGGCACATACCGGTCAAAGCAAACATTTTGTTTCTTTTTTGTTGTGACAATTATCGTGACATAATCCTCCGTTGTCTGAAGCTTGTAGTAGATATCTTCTTCCGGGAATGTATCCCTTGCCCGGTCGATCATGTCCGCATAATTGTAATATTCCGATTTTTCACCAAGATCTGTCGTTTTTTCATCGATCGCATTCTGCAGCTTTTCTAAAACTGCTGCTGTCCTTGCCTCATTTTGCCTGCACTCGATCGCTGACGTAATATTCACATACAGTGAAATAACAAGTATAATCCCAGCCATAACCGCTATTGATGTTAGCCAGACCATGGCAAGCTTTGATTTCTTTTTCTTTACTTCCTCTTTTGTGAGATGGATATTCGAAAATTCGTTTACAAAATATATCGGATTTTCATTTCCGTAAGCAATAATCGCATCGACCGTGTCATAACCTCTTTCAACACTGTATTTCTGCCATACACCATATTCTGAGTAAAACTTTTCCAGCCTGTAATAGAACGATAAAAACCATCCTGTATATCGTTTTCTCCGGATAAAAAACGCACAAATCCCGCCAATAAGAATTGCAAAATATCCGACTCCCATTACGCCATAATAAAGACCTTCTATTTTCGATACCTGCTTTTCCGGCAATACCGCAAGTAACTGATATTCCCCATTCTTTTCTTTTTCCCAGTATGTCTGAAACCGACTGCCATAAGAATATTTGATCGGATCCATTCCAAGTTCTGCAAGTGTGTAACTTACATGCTCACCTTTATTCGGATTTTTCAAGCGCAATGACTCGCCATCCTCCTGCACAACTCCAATTACGCTCTTTTTTCCTATGAGAGAATATCCTGTTACACTTTCAAACGGATCATACTGACCGGCTCCGAAAAACCATACCAGTGAAAGGATCATATAAACGACAAAGAGTTTTATGAGTTCTTTCCACACGTTATATTTTAAAGACCTTTCTATGATCTCTTTTTCATGTGCCGGGATTCCGGGCAGTGTGCTGTACCAGGAAGCGAACCGCTCTCTTTTGGTTTCCTCATCCATTGCTTTTCTTAGATTCATTGCTGTTGCAAGCTGCATCTTCTTTTCCTCCTTTGTACATCTTCTTAAGGATAACTTGTATTTTTTTGAAATGCAAGCGTCCTCTGGTATTCTTCGAAAATCACCAAAATCATACGAACTACTTCATTTTCAAAAAATTCCTTTATATTTTTTTGACATCATTTTATTTTTGTGTTAAAATTCAGATACTAAGACATATACATCATTTAAATTCAATCAATTATACTTTGTAATTTTTAAGGAGGGATCATACCAATGTTCAATTTTAAATTTTATCTTCTTCCACTCCTCATCCTTTCAATTGGATTATCCGGATGTACAAAGCTAAATAAAGATGTCTCCAAAACACTCTCTATTGTTATAGAACCTGCTTTTAAGGAGCAGGTTCTTGATGCTGTAAAATATGCCACATCCAAAAATAACTCTCTGGAATTTGAAATTAAAATATTATCTCCTGATCCTGATAAAAGATCTGCAGAAATTCAGAAACTCCGTACACAGATCATGTCTGGAAAAGGTCCTGACTTATATCTTGTTAACTGTTCCACCGATGGAGCTGCGCAGATGAACGAACCTCTTTTTGAAAATCCTTATAAGGCAATGCAAAGTGGTGTATTCGCCTCATTGGATAAATATATGAAAAAAGATTCTTATTGGCAAAAGGAAAACTATAATCCGTCTTTTCTTCTCCCCGGTCAATATCAGGAAAGACAATATATTCTTCCTCTTTCCTGCCACTATAATATGTTAATCTCCGATACTGTACTTGATTATACACAGGAAAATGATACCTTAGAAGATTGGATTTCAAATATAAAAAGTTCTTCTGACCACGCTCTGAAAAATGCACTATTCGAATTAGATAATATCAGTGGTAACTGGTTTCAACCTGCTGCGGATTACAATTCCGGTCAGATTTTCTTTGATAAGGAAAAGTGGAGTAATTTCGCATTAGAATACTTATTATTTAAACAAGATTATTTAGAAAATGAAAAGACAAATAATACTGATACTAGCTCTTCGCATATTTTAATCTCATCTTTGGATGACATAAACGAACACACAACGCAAATAGACATAATCCCTGATATTCAGGGGAAAAAAATGGCTGCCATTCGTTGCTTTGGTGCTGTAAGTATGGCATCTGATTATAAAGAAGAAGCTTATCACTTCTTAATGTATTTTTTAAATAGCGTAATTCAAGAATCAACTAGTACTAATGGAATGTCACTAAGCGCAAATGGTGTCCTTGGAACAGATTATCCGGTACAAGTATCTGCCATCCGTACAAAACTGTCCTTCTTAGATCAGTCAAAACAGGATTTAGCTATAAAAGCATTTCAGTCCTTAGAAGGAGCATATTTTCCGACAGAAGTTGAACATTTTATTTATGAAGAGATTATAGAAAATAGTAGTTTATTATATGGTCCGCAAACTGATTTTAAAAAGATATGGCAAGATAAGCTCTCGGCTTTAGCAGACAAAGCATGGAATGATTATCATACACAGGTGACAGAATAGTTTTAAGTGAAAGCGAGCGTGATGCAATGAAAAAAAAGAAGAAGGGATTCTTACTGGCTTTCCCTGCAATATCAGGATTTCTTTTCTTTTATCTGATCCCATTTTTGATTGTTTTGTGGTATTCTGTTTCTTTTGGTATCGGAAAACGCGAATTTGTAGGTCTTGATAATTATAAAGAACTATTTAAAAATACAATGTTTTTACTGGCAGTAAAAAACACTTGTAAATATATGCTTGTTACAATACCAGTTACTTTAGGGACAGCTCTCTGTATTTCTGTAATTTTACAACAGATTACGAAAGGTCAGAAAATTTTCCGACTCTCTTTTCTTTATCCAATCATCATGCCAATCGCATCTATAGTTTTAGTCATCCAGTTTTTTTTCAAAAATAATGGTTTTTTGAATCTGATACTAAACTTTTTTTATCTTCCTGAAAAAGACTGGCTTCATACATCAAGCGCTTTTTGGATCATCTGTATTTTATATTTCTGGAAATTTGTTGGATATTATATTTTCATTTATTCTTCCAGACTTCAGATGATTCCGAAAGAATATTATGAATATGCCAGTCTTCACGGAGCCGGAAAATGGCAGAGCTTTTATTATATTACCTGTCCTATATTGTTTCCGGTTATCCTTTTTACATTAATACTCTCCATAATGAATGCGTTTAAATGCTACAGAGAAGCCTTTTTACTTGGCGGAACTCATCCAGACAACAGTATTTATTTTTTACAACATTTTATGAATAATAATTTACAAAATCTGAATTACCAAAAGGTTTCCGCCAGTGCAACTATTATTACCGTATTTATTCTTTTTCTAAGTGGTCTTATCTATATGATATACTATTTTCTAAAGAGGAGGACTGCCGATGCATAAGTACAAACAGTACACCCGGCTCTTTGTTTTTTCGATCATAGCCTTTATTTTTTTATTTCCAATTATCTATCTGATTGTATTTTCAGTTTTTCATTCAGATACCGGATTTTCTCTGATGAATTATTATAAAGTTTTTCTGGCAAAACCTGATTATCTGATAAAATTTTGGAGAAGCCTTGCCATGTGTCTGATGATTGCGGCAGGACAAACCCTTTTTTCCTGTATGTCAGGAACAGCATTTGCAAAATATTCTTTTCCTCTGAAAAAATTCTGGTTTATACTATTTGCACTATTTATGATTTTACCGATTCAGGTAACACTGCTGCCGAATTATATTTTATTAGAAAAACTAAAACTTTTAAACAGTTGGAAAGCTTTGATAATCCCTGCAATATTTTCACCTTTTGGAACTGTATGGCTTACTTTCGTTTTCCAGGCAATCCCAGATTCTACACTTGATGCCGCAAGAATGGATGGCGTAAATCAGCTACAAATGATTCGCTACATTATAGTTCCAAATTCAAAACCTGCCGTTATCACATTATTTATATTAGTATTTACAGAAAGCTGGAATATGGTTGAACAGCCTATCCTTTTTCTCGAAAAAGAAACCGACTATCCCCTTTCTGTTTTTCTCGCATCACTCAATCAAAATGCTGTTGGAATTCAATCCGTCTGTGGTCTACTATGTTTACTTCCAGTGACATTTTTCTTTTTATATTACAATACAGAATTGACGGATGGACTAAAAGATATTTTATGGAGTTGATAAAATGATGAAAAAGAAAACCTGGAATGCCGGATGTATGATCCTGATTTCTTTAATGATCTGTACTATTTTATCCATCCGTATAGAAAAATGGATGCAGATACCTGTAGAGATTGCAACGATCAGTCAGACAGAAGAAGAAAAGCTTAATTCTACCATCCGTATTCCCAAAAGTTGCTATAATACCGATACAAATATGATTTTTTATCTGGCAGAGCAAGAAGGAGTATTCGGAACAAAATTTCTCGCCTTTTCAAAGGCTGTCGATCCTCTTTCCATAACCGCAGATAGTATTCTTCTTCCGGAAGAAAAAGATGAAAAAGGACAACTTTTGCAGATCATAAAATGGTCTACATATCCATTAAAAGATGGAGATGAAGTCACCATCGATCAGGAAGGGGAACATAAAAAACAGTCTGGTGAAAACAGACGTATTTTAGAAAAGCAAAAATCTTTTTTCTTTTTGTTTGGAATGACCGTCCTGATTTTAATTTTTATCTTTGCTTTTGGAATTAAAGATTTGTATAAGTTTCCTGCCGGAGATTATAGAAAATGTGTCAGAGGAATGCTACTCATTCTGATTGGATTTGGTATCTTATGGAAAATTACTGCACTTGTGAATATTCCGCGAGAATATCTGCCTCCGGAATGTATATTGGATCTGGGATTTTATTTACATTAATCTATAAAACGGATAAAGTCAAACTGCTATATGAAAAAGTTTTAAATCGCAATAGCAGTTTGACTTTCTTCTTTTTATCCTATCAATACTTTTTTTCCTTCAAATGCAAAACCATAATGATGAATCTCTTCTTTTTTTAGACCTCTGTCATATAGTTCTGCATCATAACATTTTTCTTTAATCTGTGTCAGTGCCGTCTGCACAGTGTCTTCCAACGATTCTTCTCTTTTTATATTTCTCACTTTAATATCAGTCTGATCCGCAATGAGTCCCAGAACAAATCCATGATAAAATCGTTCCGGTTCATTTTGTCCTACATCAAAATAACTGAATGTTGTCATTATAATCTGATTCATATAATAGTTCATAGCATCTATATCATCACTTAATAATGCCTTCATGAACTGATTATAATTGGATTGATTCTTTGCGAACCATCCTTTAAACATAGTTGTAAACATTGCTGTTGTTTCCAGATTGGTGATTCGCAGATGATACCATGGCTCTAACAAAACGCCCCGATATTCTATCTGCTCTGCTTTCAGATAACCACTTACCAGCATCAGGCTCCAGATTGCATTCTCATCTTGATCAAGCTGCTCAAATACGATTTGTTCATCAAAATTAACTACGATTTCTTTTCCCTGCAGCAATTCTTCCATCTTTTCTTTGATGTCTGTGGAAGCTTTTCGAATCAGTTCATCAATCATACTATTTGAACTGGTATCTGCCCAATAAGGACGGACCTGTTTTTTATCTAAAAAATTAGTAATTGACCAAGGATTATAGATATCATGCGTATTTCCAAATACAAAACCATCATACCAGGACTTTACAAGCTTTTTCTGATTGTTCATCCCACGCTCTTCTAACGCCTGAAATACTTCTTCTTCCGAAAATCCGAAACAGGTTTCATACTCCGTTGATGTCGTTGTTACAACGTTAAGATTATTTAAATCTGAAAATACAGATTCTTTCGACACGCGTGTAATCCCTGTCATCATTGCTCTTTCCAAATATGGATTTGTCTTAAACGTTGCATTAAATAAACTTCTGATAAATGCTGTAAATTCTTTCCAATATCCATAGAGATAAGCTTCCTGCATCGGGGTATCATATTCATCCAGCAAAATAATAACTTTCTTTTTATAATACCGGCTCAGGCAATTTGCCAGATTTTTTACCGCATTACAGATTGTATCATTTGCCACCTGTTTTTTGATTCCTGGATTTTTTGCATAATAATCTAACTCTTCAAAGCATTTCCTCTCACCATCCGTAAGTTCATTACTTTCAAGCAGATACCTATGTTCTGAATAGGCTTCATTGATCGCCATGATAATCCCATCTCTGGCATCTTCATAATTACTGCCTTTAATTGCGGCAAAACTCAGAAAAATTACCGGATAGGTTCCTTGCATTTTACGATACTTTTCCTTTTTCCAGACTGCCAATCCTTTAAAAGGGTCTTCCCGTCCTGTAAATTGATTGGAAAAGAAACAATTCAGCATACTCATATTCAATGTTTTTCCAAATCTACGCGGTCTGGTGATCAAAGTAATTTCATCTTTTGATTCCCACCACTTACAGATCAGATCTGTTTTATCAATATAAAAACAATCATTCTCCCGAAGAGATACAAAATTCTGTTTTCCGATACTGATTACTTTTTGCATGAAAGATTTCCTCCCTTCCTGAATATCTATGGGTTATTATATCCTATTTGTTTCTTATCTTTCAACCGCTTATTTGTGTTAAATTTCTTTTCCTTCTGTGATGGTAAAATAGGTAAACTTTTTATGATCCATTTGAATTTTTATTGTGATGGAATGATTCTTTGATTTTTCTTCTTTTATCAATTCTAAGTCTACTTTTACAAAGTAACTATTAGATTCTTTTGTTATGTTAATGTCTATTAAATTGTAGGAATCGTATTGTTGCAGAATTTTTACTGGTAAATAATAAAATGTCTTTAAGAAAGATTGGAATGCCGCTTCTGTTATGAAGTATTTTTGCAAAGGCTGAGATAAGGATTGATTATCACTTCCGGTTTCCAGAATTTTTTTGTATTCTGTCTCTGCCCTGGAATCGTCATTTAGCCATTCATATATGAAAGTAGTAATTACTTCTTTGTCCGGCTGATATTTCTGCAACGATATTATGATTATCGCACAGAGAACAATAATAGTACCAATGGAACTGGATAATCTTTTTTTCATAGGCATTATTTTAAACCTCCTTTGTTCTTTATAAATATCATATATATGATTTTTATTGATGGCAATATTTTTTACAGTTTTTCATATTTATTTTTTGCTTCATTGATACACATTTTTACATGCGTTATACTGAAAAAAATGATTGCAAAACTTAAAAGCCGAAAATGAATCAACGAAATAAGGAACTATTATTGATCTAGATACTATAAAACTCAAAAACAAGTCAACAGAATAAGAATATTTTATTGACTTAGATACTGTAAAATTCAAAGCTAATCAACGAAATATGCAGATATAGTTGATTTAGAATTTCAGAAATTAAAAACAGATCAACAAATTCGTTTAATCTGGTTGATTGAAAATTACAGAAATCATAAATAAATCAACAAATTCGGCGTTGCTAGAGATGTTGGAAAATAATTGAATTAAATTTAGGGAACGCAAGACAGGCGCGGGAAGCGGAGCTGAAGCTCCTGTTCCGCTGGAGATTGATTAGTTTGTGGAATGATGCACTCTACTCTTTTGCCCCGCCACATACGCTGTGCTGCATTCGGCTAATGCTGTCGCATCATCCGAATGAGAGCTGGCGCTCTATATAAAAATAAAAAGATGCCAAAAATCATGCGAGCATGATTTTTGGCATCTTTCCATTTTTATGCACAGCTTGTAGCGTTTTCAAACTGCGAATTATACAATTCCGCATAAAACCCATTCTTCTCAAGTAGTTCTTCATGGTTCCCCTGTTCGATAATATCGCCGTCTTTCATTACCAGTATAAGATCTGCATCTCTGATGGTGGAGAGTCTGTGGGCGATTACGAAGCTGGTTCTGCCTTTCATGAGGTTATCCATGGCTTTCTGGATCTGGACTTCGGTTCTGGTGTCTACGGAGCTGGTAGCTTCATCGAGGATCAGGATCTTTGGATCAGCCAGGATGGCTCTGGCGATCGTGAGGAGCTGTTTCTGACCCTGGGATACGTTGCTGGCTTCTTCGTTGAGAATCATGTTGTATCCGCTTGGAAGAGTCTGGACGAAACGATGTACGTGGGCAGCTTTGGCTGCTGCTACGACTTCTTCGTGAGTGGCATCGAGTTTGCCGTATTTGATGTTATCTTCGATGCTTCCGCTGAACAGCCAGGTATCCTGAAGTACCATTCCAAACATCTGTCTGAGTTCGCTCCGGTTGAAGTCTTTGATGTTGTGTCCATCGATCTTGATTGCCCCGCTGTTGACATCATAGAAACGCATCAGCAGTTTGATCATGGTTGTCTTTCCGGCTCCGGTCGGTCCTACGATGGCGATCTTCTGACCTTCTTTTACTTTTGCAGAGAAATCATTGATGATGATATGCTCCGGATTGTATCCGAAGTGTACGTGTTCAAATTCTACATTTCCCTGTAATCCTTCTACAGATACTGGATTTTCGGCAAACTGATCTTCTTCTTTTTCGTCCAGGAATTCAAATACTCTCTCTGATGCAGCGGCTGTCGACTGGAGCATGTTTGCTACCTGTGCAACCTGCTGGATCGGCTGTGTAAAGGATCTTACATACTGGATGAAGGACTGGATATCTCCAACTTCGATGGTCTGTTTGATTGCAAGGTAACCACCTAAGATAGAAACTCCTACATATCCAAGGTTTCCGACAAACTGCATGATCGGCATCATCATTCCGGAAAGGAACTGTGATTTCCATGCAGAACGGAACAGGATATCATTAGTCTCATCAAATTCGCGGATCACGTCTTCTTCTTTATTGAATGCTTTGACAATATTATGTCCGCCATATACTTCTTCTACCTGACCATTGATATGTCCCAGATATTCCTGCTGGCTTTTGAAGTATTTCTGTGAGTGTTTTACGATTACAGAAATCAGTACCATAGATACCGGCAGGATCAGAAGTGCGATCACAGTCATCAGCGGACTGATACTGATCATCATGATCAGTACACCGATGATCGTTGTCACGGATGTGATCATCTGGGTTGCACTCTGGTTCAGGCTCTGGCTCAGAGTATCTACGTCATTGGTTACTCTGGAAAGTACCTCACCGTGTGTAGTCGTATCAAAATAATTCATCGGCATGCGGTTAATTTTCTCAGAAATTTCTTTTCGCATGCGATAGGTCAGCTTCTGTGATACGCCTGTCATGATATATCCCTGGATAAAGGAGAAACATGCGCTGATCACGTACAGACACAATAAAGTTAACAGGATTTTACCAATCTTTGTAAAATCAATTCCGCTGCCGCCGGATACTTTTCCGACCAGACCTTTGAAAATTTCGGTCGTCGCTTTTCCGAGAACCTTTGGTCCAATAATATTGAAAACCGTACTTCCGATTGCAAATATCATAACAAAGAAAATACCGATTTTATATTCACTAAGGTAAGTAAAAAGTTTCTTCATGGTACCTTTGAAGTCTTTTGCCTTCTCGCCGGTTCCCATTCTTCCATGTCCACCGCCCATAGGTCCTCTTCTTCTTGGCTGATTACTCATACTATGCTTCCTCCTTTCCGTCATTTTCGTTATTTAAGTCTCTCGCAAGCTCTGCTTCAGAAAGCTGCGATGACGCAATCTGATAATATGCATCACAGGATTTCAGAAGCTCTTTGTGTGTTCCGATTCCCGCAATCTTTCCATCATCCAGCACAATGATCTGCTCCGCATGTAAAATGGTGCTGATTCGCTGTGCTACAATGATCACTGTGCTGTCCTGTGTCTTTTCTTTCAATGCAGCACGAAGGGTTACGTCTGTCTTATAATCCAGTGCTGAAAAACTGTCATCAAAAATATAAACTTTTGGTTTCTTTGCAATCGCACGTGCGATAGAAAGACGCTGCTTCTGACCGCCGGATACGTTGGAACCGCCCTGTGCGATCGGACTTTCGTATTTTTTATGTTTTTCTTCGATAAATTCGGTTGCCTGTGCGATTTCTGCGGCTTCCTTCATCTCGGCTTCGGATCCATCCGGATTGCCATACAGAATATTGGACTCGATTGTTCCTGAGAAAAGTACACCTTTCTGTGGAACGTATCCAAGTTCATCCCGCAGATCATGCTGGGAAATGGTACGAATATCTTTTCCATCCAATGTGATCGTACCTTCTGTTACATCATAAAATCTTGGGATCAGGTTGATCATCGTAGATTTACCACTACCGGTACTTCCGATGATCGCCGTTGTCTGTCCCGGTTTTGCTGTAAAGCTGATATCATGAAGTACGTCTTCTTCTGCTCCCGGATAACGGAAGGATACGTGGTCAAATTTTACTTCGCCTTTTCTGGATTCTTCCAGTTTTTCCGGTGTTTTCGGATCTTCGATCGCTGTCCTGCTTGTCAGGATCTCATCCACACGGTCTGCTGCAACAGCTGCTCTTGGAAGCATAATAGAAATCATACAGATCATAAGGAAGGACATGATGATCTGCATTGTATACTGGATAAATGCCATCATATCACCAACCTGCATCTGCCCGTCACTGACACCATGTGCGCCGCTCCATACGATCAGTATGGTAATTCCGTTCATGATCAGCATCATCATCGGCATCATAAATGTCATGGCACGGTTTACAAATAAATTGGTTCTTGTCAGATCTCTGTTCGCTTTATCAAATCGTTCTTCTTCATGCTTTTCTGTACTGAATGCACGGATAACCGGAAGTCCGGTAAGGATCTCACGGGTAACAAGGTTCAGTCTGTCAACCAGGTTCTGCAGAATCTTAAATTTTGGTATTGCCACAATAAATAATACAGCAACAACCATCACGATCAGGATTACCCCAAGTACGATGATCCATGACATGCTGACATTCGTATGGAGAACCTTGAAAATACCTCCAATTGCCATGATTGGTGCATACATCACCATTCTCAGAAGCATAACTGCAAGCATCTGGATCTGCTGGATATCATTGGTACTTCTTGTGATCAGTGATGCAGTTGAAAACTTGTCAAATTCTGCATTGGAAAATCCGACAACTTTCTTGAATACCTTTCCTCTCAGATCACGTCCAGTACTTGCCGCAACTCTTGATGCAAGAAGTCCGACAAGTACACTTGCGATCATTCCGAGAAATGCAAGTGCAAGCATCTTACCGCCAGTTGTTAAAATATATCTGTTCTGGAGCTTATCGGTATTCACACCCAGAACACTGTAGGTTTCTTTAATAAATGAAGTTGCTGTCTGTTCCAGCATGGTATCCGGCATATCGTCCATTTTTTCTGATATTTTATCAATAACGTCTGCTCTCTGTTCATCCGGTATCATGTTCAGGATCTCAAAGATATCTGCATTTTCGATCTTTTTCACCTGTTCATCAATGTTTTTCTGCATTTCATCCTGCTGTTTCTTGGCAAGCTCCGGATTTGCCGCAAGTGCTGCTTTCTGCTCATCTGTCATCTGGGACTGCATACTCTCTGCCTGTTTCTCAGCCTGTTCCTTTATAGAAGAAATCATGTTTTCTTTCATAGATTCTTCCATCTTCTTTGTTGTATCGCTTCCAGATTCAAATCCATAAGTCAGAAGCATCGGCTTTCCAAGGATGTCAAATACCTTTCCTGACTTTTCTTCATCTTTTTTCACGGAATCCTTCAGAACATAAATTGCTCCATCATACTTATAATCCGAATCGGATTCCTTTTTCTCATATGCATCCAGCACTGTCTGCTGGTCTTCTTCTGCCACAAAAAGCAACAGCTTATTCATCTCTTCCTCTGCGATTGCATCCGGAATCTTCTCATCAATTCCTCCCTGCTGGATTCCGACATTGACAATGTCTGAAGTATAAGAAGGCAATGACAGATCGCAGTACGCCTGAACGATCAGGATAACAACAATCGCTGCTATAGTTGCTGCATAAGGCTTCAAATGTTTGAATAACTTTCTCATATAGCAATTATTTCCTTTCTTAGTAACTATTTTTATTCCTTAAATGGATTTTTACATGGCATATCACGGAATTCTTTTTCCTGGAAAAGATTGTCACTCATCTGTAAAAGCAGTCTTCTGCACAGTATTTTCTCTTCTGTGCTCATATTCTTCAGGAGTGTATCTTCCGTGCTTCGGAGAATCTCATGCATGTTGCCAAGAATCTTCTCTCCTCGTTCTGTCAGATGGATCCTTGTCATCCGCTGGTCTTTTTCGTCCTGCTCTTTTCTAATATATCCGAGCTTTTCCAGTTTCTGAACTGCTACATTCACCGATGGCGGCGTAATATGAATATGATCTGCAAGCTCTCTCTGTGACATCGGTCCTACCATCTGCAATATTGCAAGAATTCCTGCCTGTCCGGCTTTCAGCTCTGTATCCTTCATCTGTTTCGTCACATACCATTTATACATATGTCCGACCTGTGCAAGAAGAAGTTGTACCGGCATATTCTCCCTGGTAAAATCCCCACACTCAAATTTATCCGACTTCACCCTTTCACCTCCCGCAATTTGATTAGATATCTATTCATTAGAAGTCTAATCGTTATTTTATGCGTATCACACACATAAGTCAACATTTATTCTCAATAATTTATATTTTTATAATATTTTTCACAAACAAATAATTAAATGCCTAATTATTATTTTCTCATATTAAAACACTACGAAAAGCAAAAAAGGACTCTTCTGCCATTTTCTGTGCAAAAAAGTCCTTATCATTTACCATATCTGCCTTACCTGTAAAGCTTTATTCAATTTTTCACAAATTACATATCTTGCAGGAATGCCTTCACATTTTCCTCTTTTGTCGCCCAGGAAGTGCATAATCGGATCACACTATGGGTCTCATCGTACCTTTCCTGATAAGTTACGCCATATTTTTGACGGATTTCCTGCAATTTGGCATCTTCCACAATAATGAACTGCTGGTTGGTATTGCTGTCCATGAAGAATTCATATCCTTTTTCTTTCAGTCCGTCTTTCAAAAGCATTGCCATATCAATCGCATGTTTGGAGATTTCAAAATAAAGACCATTTTTAAAAAGCTCCAGGAACTGAACGCCAAGCAGTCTTCCTTTTGCAAGCATTCCACCTTTTTGTTTAATGCAGTAACGAAAATCTTGCTTTAGACATGGATTTGTGATAACCACAGCTTCTCCGAACAATGCACCGACCTTTGTTCCTCCAATATAGAATACATCACAACACTTTGCAATATCCGGAAGTGTCACATCTGTCCCCGGTGCCATCAGTCCATATCCCATTCTCGCTCCATCCAGAAAAAGATAAAGTCCACATTCCTTACAAATAGAAGAAATATCTTCAAGCTCTGCTTTTGTATACAATGTTCCTACCTCTGTCGGATGTGAAATATAAACCATCTTTGGCTGTACAATATGTTCACGAGACTCATCACTCCAGTGCAGGTCGTAATATTCCTTGATCTGCTGTCCTGTGATTTTTCCTTCCTTTGAAGGAAGTGCCAGAACTTTGTGTCCGGTCGCTTCTACAGCTCCGGTCTCATGGACATTGATATGTCCGCTATCTGCACAGATCACTCCCTGGAACGGGCGTAAAATAGAAGAAATTACCGTAAAGTTCGTCTGTGTACCTCCCACCAGAAAATGCACATCTGCATCTGGTGCATCGCATACTTTTTTGATGGCTTCTCTTGCAGCTTCACAGTATGGATCTTCCCCATATCCTACTGTCTGCTCCATATTGGTCTCGGCAAGCTTCTCGATAATTCTCGGATGTGCCCCTTCTGTGTAATCGCTAGTAAACAAAATCATTTCAACATACCCTCTACTTTCTCTTTTAATTCTTTTGTAGCCTGCTCAATATCCGGCTGTCCAAAAACTGCACTGATCACGGCAACTCCGCAGATTCCGTTTCCGGCAAGCTCTGTCACATTCTCTCCCGTGATTCCCCCAATTGCCACAACCGGAATGTCCACCGTCTCGCAGATTTCCTTTAAAACCTTATGATCCAGCTTTGTTGCATCTGCCTTTGATGTCGTGCCAAAGACTGCACCGACTCCCAGATAATCGGCTCCATGTGCCTGCGCCTTTAGCGCCTGCTCGACCGTCTTTGCCGTAACACCGATGATCTTGTCCTCGCCCAGTGTTTTCCGCACATCAAGAGCTTCCATATCGCTCTGCCCCACATGCACACCATCGGCATCTACCTTCTTTGCAATCTCTACATTGTCATTGATCACAAATGGTACATGGTAGGATTTGCAGAGTCTGGCAATCTCTTTTGCTTCTGCCAGGAACTCTTCCTCACCCAGATTTTTTTCCCTGAGCTGGATAAATGTAGCCCCACCTTTCAGCGCTTTTTCCACCTGGCTGTACAGGCTTTCTCCATTCAGCCAGTGGCGGTCTGTTACCGCATACAGAACCATATCTTTCTTATCTAATCTCATATTTTGCACCTTCTTCCAATTCTTTTCCTTCCATATTATAAATCGCATCGATGATCCGATTACGGTAGGTTGCGTTTCCATCTCCCGGCTGCATATATTTCCAGCCAGTCTCACCGGCAAGCCCCATGGCACAGACCGCTGCTGCCGCTGCTTCCAGATTATTCTCCGGATTCGCCGCAAGGAATGCCGTCATCATCCCGGAAAGCTGACACCCGGTTCCGGTGATCCGTCCCATCTCCGGACGACCGTTCCGGATCACAAAGCACCTCTTTGCATCACTTACAAGGTCTATTCCTCCAGTCACAGCAATCACGGAACCTGTCCTTCTGGAAAAATCCTTTATAAACGGAATCATTTTCTCCAGATTCTGCTCCGTCAGTGTATCTGCCTCGTCTGCATCCACACCACTCGTTGTACCATGTCCTGCTGCTAAGGTCTTGATCTCAGAAATATTTCCCCGGATCACATCAAACTGAATATCACGTATCAGATTCAGTGCCGCCTCTGTTCGGAACGAACTCGATCCTGCTCCAACCGGATCTAACAGTACTTTATGATACAGTTCATTGGATTTCTTTCCTGCTTTTTGCATGCTTTCAATCTTACGCGGATTCAGCATTCCCATATTGATATTCAGTCCCTGACAGATGGATGTGATTTCTTCAATATCAGTCGGCTCATCGGACATAATCGGACTTGCACCGCAGGCAAGAACCATATTTGCCACATCATTGATCGTCACATAATTGGTGATATTGTGTATCAGTGGTGCTTTTTTTCGTACTTCATCCAGATAGTTTCCAAGCATTCTTTTCCTCCGGTAAATCAAATTATTTCTTATATCTTTAAAATTGTCTCTATAATTATAAAAAGACAGATATATGTCTGCCTTTCTTCTTTTCACTATTTCTTATTATACTCTTGATTTTCTGAAATGCAATCTGCATTTACCTGAAACATATGTCATTTCCATTCTCATCCCTGTATCCGGCAGATCTATAAAAGACTTCTCCAGATAACAACCGGGACAGATGTTTTTTCACATCCGCCCCGGCTTCTTATTCACATGTTCACATGGATTTCAATATTCTATTTGCTTTCTGCTGCTTTCTTGCTCATCTCCGGTTTTACAATGAAGATTACCAGAAGAAGTCCAATCAGAGTAACGACTGCTGCTGTCCAGAATACAGATTTTACACCATTCTGGATCAGTGCTACATTGGTCGGATCAGCTGATGTACTTGCATTATATGCGACTGCAAATACTGCAACTGCAATTGTTCCTGAAAGTGAGTTTGCGAAGTTAACCAGAGAAGTTCCGATTCCCATATCTTCCGGTGCCAGCATTGCCTGTGCTGTTGGCGTAATGGATACAGCACGGAAGCTTTCAGCAATACCTGTAACTGCAAGTGCTACAAAATAAATCATGATCGAAGCACCTGAATTTGTTACCAACGCCATCACAGCCATCGGGATCATTGCAAGACTTGTACCAATTACCATTGCTTTCCATGCATTGGCAGCTTTCTTTCCTACCCATGCACCTGCGATAGTAGGAAGAATGATTGTAATCAGTGTACGAGGCATCTGCAGTGCACCTGCTGCACTCGTGGATGCTCCCATAACCTGCATGGCACCGATCGGTGCATAATAGTTCATGGCATTCTGATAGAAATAGCAGATAAATCCTACAATAAGGAGTACTGTGTAGTTTTTATTTTTAAATAATTTCATTGGAATCAACGGCTCTGCAGCTTTATTTTCAATCTTAACAAGTGCAATAAGAGCAATGATACCAATTACAAGACCTGCAAGAATCATTGGATTTGTCCATCCCATAGAAGATCCAAAGTTCAGTGCAAGCAGAATTCCGCAAAGTGATACGATGAGTGCGATCATCCCCGGAACATCAATCGTAACCTTTCCTTCTCTTTTCTGATTCGGCATGTTCATTCCAATCAGTACTATACCAAGAATAAGTGGAATTGCCGGCATAAGGATTGCCACAGTCAATAATCCCATATCTGTTAAAATACCTGCGATGATACTTCCTCCAAATCCACCAACAGCGATTGCGGTTGCAAGCATACCCATTGCCTTTGGTACATCTTTTCTTTCATTGATAAGACCTGCGATAATGTATGGTGCTGCTGTAAATGCGCCCTGTGCAAGGCTGACAATCAGTCTGAGGATCATAAGTGGAATCAGAGATCTCACAAATGCAAATGCAAAACCTGCAAGTGCACAGATAATTCCAGGAATCACTACAATGTTTCTTCTACCAATAAGGTCACCTAATTTTCCTCCGATCGGAGTCATAATCGATACACCGATCGCACCTACGATAGAGAAGAGTCCTACATATCCCATCGCATCAACTTTTTCAAGGATAGGTGCTGTTAACGTTGCAAATACCAGTCCATACATTGCTACGGAAAGCATCATGCAGATACATCCGATCTGAACCAAGTTTTTCTTTGCCTTCGGAAGCGGAATCGCAACCTGTGGCTGTGCCTGCTGTTCTTTACTCATATTCTTTTCCTCCTGTTCCTAAAGAAACCTTTACTCTCTATTTGTTATTTTTAAGCCACTGTGAAGCGCAATGTGCAAGACAAGCTGCTCCAATCGGGCAAACATCCTCATTAAACTGTGCTTTCGGATGATGTGCCGGATACTGTCCTCTTTCATCCAGATATCCTGCTGACAGATACATAAATGTACTTGGAACCTTTTCAGCGATCACTGCAAAATCTTCAGAAGCACTTGCAGAAATTCCCGGATATGGTGTGAGTCCCGGAATTCCAAGCTCCTGCATATATCCAACCACTTCGTCGGTAAGCTTCGGATTGCAGATCAGCGGAGGAACTTCTGAGATCATCTCAATATCAACGGTTCCGTTATATACAGCTGCTGTCTTTTCAGCGACTTCTTTCATTCTGCGGACCAGAAGTTCTCTTGCTTCCGGCTTGTTGGTACGGATCGTTCCCTGGAGAACAACGGTCTCAGGAATGATGTTTGCTGCAGTTCCGCCTGCAAACTGTCCGATTGTAAGTACACAGGAATGTGTCGGATCACTTTCTCTTGCGATCAGTTCCTGCAATGCAAGATGGATATGAACTCCGATGTTGATCGGGTCAACTCCTACATGTGGATAAGCACCATGGGATCCTTTTCCATGGATGGTGATCTTAAATCCATCTACAGAATACATCATCGTATCCTTATCATTGTACATAAAAAGTCCGATTGGCATTTTTCCCGGTGATACATGGTATGCAAGTGCTGCATCAACCGGAGGATTCTCAAGAATACCATTCTCGATCATATTCTTGCTTCCTTCAAAAGTCTCTTCTGCCGGCTGGAACATGAATTTGATAGTTCCTTCCAGTGTATCTTCTTTTTCTTTCAGCATCTTTGCTGCTGTAAGAAGCATTGCGGCGTGGAAATCATGTCCGCATGTATGTGCTTCTTTTCCTGTAGGACATGCAAATTCTTCTCCGCTTTCTTCCGGCATCGGAAGTGCATCCATATCTGCTCTCAGAAGAAGAACCTTTCCCCCTTTGCCGAGTGTAGCTGTTACCCCATAGCCACAATCCTTCGGCTCAAGTCCGTATTCTGTCAGCTTTTCCATAACATAAGCTTTGGTCTTTGGAAGATCCAGACCAGTTTCAGCATTTTTGTGGATGTGTCTGCGGTTTGCAATTGTTTCATCCTTTAATTCCAATGCTCTTTCATAGTAATTCATACTAAGCCCTCCTTTAACTTTGTTCCTGCCATTTACATTAAAAATACTGTTCTACTTTTGGAATATTTACAGAATATTTTTATTAGTTTTTGGAACATTTGCAGAATAGTTATCGTGATTACATAATACCAACTTCTAAAATTTTAGTCAATAATATTACAGAATATTCTTGATTTTCGTTGTTTTTACCTATTTAATCGTTATTTTTTTAATTTTCAGAATATTATGGTTGATTTATGGAAGATAATTTTATATGATACTTTTTGAGAGGTGAATGAAAATGAGAAGAAAAATTGTGGCTATTACCAGCCAGTACTTAAAGGAACCTATCTCGCAGATCGTCTCAGAACTAAAACTAAACTGCGACATCCAGGTGGTTTCCTACAACAAATTTGACACAATATCAGAAGTTTACGATTCTTACGCCGGGGACACTGACGGATTTCTTATCAGTGGTAAGATCGCAAAAGCTGCCATTGAGTCAACTGCGCACGCTTATAACCGTCCGATTGTATCCTTTGAAATTGATACAGCCGGTCTGTACCGTGCTCTTTTGAATCTGCTGATTTCCAACCGGGATCTGGATATGGACCGGATTATTCTGGATTTCCTGATTCCGATCGATGGCGGCTGTACTGCAACCGCTTTCCTTAAGGAGCTGGACATTGATACAGTTCCACCACATATTAACAACTGGACCAAGGCACTGACCCGCACCAGTATCAGTACGATTGAAAATCATGTCCTTTCAGAGCTGATCCGTATGTGGAACAACAATGAAATGGATATGGTTCTCTGTCAGTACAGTAATATCCTGCCGGAGCTTCGTGCGCACGAGATCCCGACAATCTATCCGCTGCCAAGTGTCAGCCATATCCGGGATCTTGCAAATGAACTTCTGTCCACGATTGAGCTGGAGCACATGCGTTCCAACCTTCCGGTTATCATCAATGTATCTCCCCGTAGTTCGACAGATAACACACCGGAAAATATCCAGCAGATCTATGTCTGTATGGAAGATTTCTTTAAAAAGAATCTGATGAATTGTATCTCTCAGAAAGTGGATAATCACTGCAGTGCCCTGACCACTGTGGAAATGCTGCAGCATATTACACACAATAACAAGGTCTGCGAACTGAATGAATTTCTCACCGACAAACTGCATTTTGAATGTGCTGTAGGATACGGAATCGGGGCAAATTTTGACAATGCGATCCGTAATTCTGTAAATGCCCGCAAAGAGGCTGTTCAGTTTGGAAAAAGTTTTATCCAGAATGAAAACGGGGATATGATCGGACCCCTTGGTTCATCCGACCGAAGAGTGATCCAGAATCAGTATGTGCAGAATCTTGGAAAGATTGCAAAGCAGTGTAATCTTTCACCGGTTACGATCAAGAAAGTCCTTGCCAGTACGCATGCTGCCGGATCAAATAAAATTACAACGCACGAGCTTGCCGAACGTATGGGAAGTACGGTGAGAAATGCGAACCGGATTATTCAGAATCTGGAAAATGGAGGAGTCGCGAAGCTCGCTTATACGCAGACGACCAATGCGAAGGGGCGGCCGGTTAAGGTGTACGAACTTTATTTTAATTTCTAAAGAAATATATTGATTTACAAAAATATAGGTTGTGTCAACATCAGACAAAACTAATTCCCACCAGATTCTTTGTGCAAACAATTGAATCTGGTGGGAATTATAGAGTATAAAAAACCTCCCGGAACTACTTCCGAGAGGTTTCTACAGGGGATGACAGAATCGAACTGCCGCTAAGAGTTTTGGAGACTCCTGTCATACCATTTGACCAATCCCCTATTTGATTTTATGATCTAAAAAAGACCACTTGTTATTTATATCACAGTGGTCTTTTTTTGTCAATGAATTATTTTAGTTTTTCGCATCTTGGCGGATTTCATCAAGGTGAAGGATTCTCTGGTTGCGGCTTCCGCGGAATTCCAGGGTGAGATCTTTTTCGGCTTCGATGAACTCGCCGTCTACGAGGGTATCGATACAGGCGAGCATCTTGCCCGTGTATTCGGTGTAGACTTTTCCGCCGGGGATGAGGTCTACATCATAGAGATATCCGGTGTAGCACCAGACATTTTTCTCCGGGTAGCTTTCTTTGATCTTTTGCAGGAGTCCTGCGAGTTCTTTCTGGTTCTCCGGCTCGAAGGGTTCGCCGCCTAGGAGGGAAAATCCCTGGATATATGCCGGTTTAAGTGCTTCGAGGATCTCTGTTTCTACTTCTTTGGTGTATGGATTGCCGTAATTGAAATCCCAGGTTTCGGAATTGAAGCATCCTTTGCAGTGATGCCGGCAGCCGGATACGAAAAGGCTGACCCTGACGCCGGTTCCATTTGCGATATCGTAATTTTTGATTGTTCCGTAATTCATATCTTTATACTTCCCTTTTTCTCATCATGGCAGTACTACTCTGCTGTCCATTCTTACTCTTTTTATCAATTATAACAAATCGCACCCGAAAATCAACCACATTTCTTTGACATCACTTTCTGTCTGTACTATTCTGATAGTATCAGGTGAAAACTTTTTTCACACAAAGGATGAGTACGCATTATGATTGAAAAAGTAAATCATAAATGTCTTAAAAAAAGTTTACCCATACTATAATATTTAATGTCTGACACTCTTTCGTATAGGAATATTCTCCAGTCCATCCGGAATCTCTTTCACTTCTCCCCACAATTTATTATTTACAAATATCTGATAACCTTCTCTCTTTTTTAGAAAATATGTATTTTGCGGAGACATTTCTATTGAATTTTCCTGCTTATCTGGATCTATCGGATGTGTTGCTTCCGGAACCCAAAAAACAGACAATAACATTACGCTTATCATCAATATGTTAATTATATACACTACACTCTTTTTCTTCTTATTCTTTTTTAAGATATAATCTATTCTTGTTTTTAAATTCGTTTTATTTTTCCCGACAAAGCAAGTAACAAAACTTCTATCAATTGTTTTAAAATACTCTTTTTCTTTGGCTATTTTTAAAATTAATTCTGCATACTCTATTTTTTCAGCATCAGATTGATTTTTTATAATTTGAAAATCATTAGATAGTTCTAACGCTAAAATTAGTTCTTCCTTAAAAAAATGAATTACAGGATTCCACCATTGTATACAACTAACAATATTTATAATTGCCATTAATATTAAATCACCTTTTATATAATGATTTATTTCATGTTCACATACCAATTTTAATTCCTGTCTTGAAAAAC